>JALSKH010000218.1 GCA_026988975.1 Campylobacteraceae bacterium | reverse complement strand
ATAAAGCAGTTAGATACCACCTCAATGAGCACAGATGCGATTACGCAATCCATAATGGATATAATAAATCCAACAACTTCGACCGAGGAGACAACATCTGTTTTAGCTTCACTTTATGCCTAGAGTCTTCTGTGTAGTTTTTTATTTTATGGCTATCCATCACTCTTTATTGACCTATACTTTCTTGCTGAAAGTATAGGTCAATAATTATATATTTGTTATATCCATACTCCTATGACATTTTTGTAAAATATAGTTTTATACAAGATGGCTCCATGAAAGGTTGAATTTTTAAGGTTGTTTCCTTTAAAGATAGCCGATCCTAGTGCTGAGTCGTTAAAATTACAACTATCTATCTTGGCATTTGTGAAGTCTCCTTTCCAGATTCTTGCTTGAGAAAAGTTTACATTTTTTAGTATAGCATTTGTGAACACACGGCAGAGTACATCATCACCTCTTTGTTTTGCTTACTAGCCTTTTGTAAAGCTTTGTGAAAATCGTGTTCAAATCGAATCTCACTAGCATTTAACGACAACAGAGCCACAAATATAAGTATAAAAATTTCATCCAGATACCTATCCGTATAGTTTTGATTATATCTATTATGCCAAAATACCATTATATTTCGTGCAAGCTAGCTTTAAACTTCTGCGAAACTTGTTGTTAAAAACCTCAAAAAAATCGCATTTGAATTTAGATTCAAAATCATAAATCATCTAGTGAGTAGCCGATAAATTTGATTTTGTATCTATTGTGTTTTGAGATAAGTTTGGAGGATTTTTTTTCAAGAAGTTTTAGATTAATTTTTTTAGGATTGATTTTAACCTCACTTATGAGCATAGTTTTTTTGTCATCATTGACAGCAACTATGTCGATCTCATTTTGATTTCCTCTTTCCCAATATGTGCCTATATTTGAAAACTTTTTTGATAATTTTAATTTTTCTATGAAATATTTTTCTAAAAATCTTCCGCTGTAGGTTGAGAAATCTCTTTTGACAACTCTTTTGACATACTCATAGTTTTCTATCTCTATGGCACTTCTATTTTTATAGATAAATCTAAACCAAAAGTTAAAAAAGTTATCTATTATCTCATATTTTAGACTTCTACTGCCAGCCTTGGCAAATATAGGCTTTACTTTTTTGATGATGGAGTACTCTTTTTCAAGTCTATCTAGATAGCCACCGATATTTTTCCCTAATATAGATTCCATTTCCACTCTTGATGTTTTGGATGATGATATAAGAGATAAAATAGAAAAATATGTTGTGTAGTCTTTGCCAAACTCTTCGATAAGTAAGTTTTTACCCTCATCTATAAAAAGCGAGTTTTCATCGAAAATTATATCCAACTGTTGCTCTAGTGTAAAAGCTTGCTTATCAATAAAAATCTCAACATATTTAGCAACACCGCCGGTAAATATATAAAATGATAACAAATCAGCTTTTAAATAAACAGGATAATTATCCTGTAAAATCTCCTCTAAAGTGTTTACGCTAAATGCCTTTAGATGAATTTTATTGTCAGCCCTGCCAAACAGCGGCTCTTTATTGTTTTCAAATATTTTTTTCATTAATGAGTAGATGGAACCACTCAATATCAAATTCATCTTGCTTCTATCTCTATACTCATCCCAAATATTTTGCATATCCGAATATATACTGCGGTTTATCTGCGAAAATTCTTGAAATTCATCGATAACAAGCGTAAAGGCTTTTGTTTGCGACAGCTCCATCAAATACTCAAATAGCTTAATAAAACTTACAAACTCTCCATAAATTTTAACATTTAAAGCATCACTGACTATAGAGACAAACTCATCACATAGTAGAGCTTCATTTTTTTTAGATACAAATAGATATACTCTTTTTTTGTATGCCTCTTTTATTAAACTAGTTTTTCCAATCCTCCTGCAACCAACTATGGTAGTCATTTTTGATGAAGTTTTGGAAGATAATTCTATATCGTGTAAATTTCTTAACTCTTTTTTTCTATTGTAAAATTTCATCCCTCTTCCTTATCGTAATATATGTTACTGTAATGGATTTTACTATATCTATGCTTATCTATATCTTAACGATGAGTTAATGTTATAGTGGTAAACTTTCATAAAAATATGAGGAGTTTAAGATGAAAAAGATAGTTCTTTTTGCGGTTGTTTTGAGTGGGGTTTTGTTTGCGCAAAGTGCTCAAGATTTGATAAATGACAATGGCTGCCTTGCTTGTCATGCAGTGGCTAGTAGGAAAAGTGCACCAGCTTTTGCTGGAATTGGCATGAGAAACAAGAGATTTGAGGGTGCAAATGCTAAAGAAGTTATCATGCAGAGTATCAAAAACGGTTCAAAAGGGAAATATCCTCGTTTTTCAAACTCTGCTATGCCGGCATTTGGAAATCTAAGTCCTCAAGATTTAAACACTATAGCCGATTATATTTTGGCTCAATCTTCAAAAGCAAAAGGGCATGGCGGTCAAGGTAACTGTGGTAATGGAATGAGAAAAAAAGGAATGAATAGATGAGATACCCAGAATTTTTTGATAGTATAGAAAAAATTGTAGTGCAAGATGATTTGTGCGAATTTTTAGGTGTAAATGATGATGGCATCATAGAGTTATCTTACGCAGATATAGTAAAAGTGGCAGGACACAGTTGCGCTACTGTCGCAGGAGCATATCTTGTAGGGCTTTATGGCTTAAAGGCACTTTATGAGGGTGAAATTCCCAAAAGAGGCGAGATAAAAGTTGAACTTAAAAAATCAACAACGGATGACAATGCCGGAGTGGTTGGATCTGTTTTGTCAAATATAACAGGTGCAACTATAGACTTTGGTTTTGGTGGTATCCCAACAGGAAAATACAATAGACGAAATCTACTCTTTTTTGAAGCAGATATCGATAGTGATGTATGTTTGACTCGTTTAAACACAGGCAAAAAAATTTTTGTAAACTATAAGCCGGGAAAAGTGGTAAATCCGATGGCTATATTGATGAGTGCCATCAAACCTGATGCAAAAGAGGAAGATATAAAAAGTTTCCCAAAAAGATTTCAAGATATGGTCAAAACTGTTTTTGAAAATGCTGATGAGGTTATAGAGGTTTCAGGGGCTGAGTAGTATCCTCTTAAGAGTAAATTTTTATGTAAAATAGCGCTACATGTAGCGCTATTTTATCTATTGGTGGGTTGAACAAGTGCCCTGTCCGCTGCTTTTTTCTAGTTTTCCCTCTAAAAATAGTTTTACACTGTCTTGAACAGTAGGTGACACTCTATCGAAGTAGAGATCGAGTCCTGCTTTTGCAAAACCTGCTGCTGGAGATCCGCCGATTCCACCTACTATGAGTGCATCTGGGTTTAGTGCCAAGATATTTGTCACAGCATTTGAGCAACCTCCTGTTGTATGTCCGGGGTTTTTTACACCCTCTACATCTACTATCTTGCCATCTTCTAGCGTAATAACAGTATAATATGTTGCCCTACCAAAGTGAGCACCTCTAGCTGAAAGATACCCGTCGTTTGTATCTGTTGGAAATACCAATCTCATTTTTTTCTCCTGGTTTTTATAAGTCTATAAATCTATCGTCAGATTTTTCTTTGCTGACCTCTTCTAAGCTAGCCTTCATCCATCCTGATGTCGGCACCAAATCTACTTTATCAAAATTTTCTATATATGGTTTTATGTCTATTAGCGGAGTGCCATCTAGTATATCTACTCCTTTTATAGTCACTATGTTTCCCTTTACCCCTACAAGTTCTACAACCGAAAGTCCCAAAGAGTTTGGGTGCATTGGAGTCCTAGTTGAAAAAACTCCTCTTTTTGTTCCTGTTTTTTCATTAAATGGCAAAACTTGCAGTTTATGCTCTTTTATCTTGTGAAAGTAGTAGATGAGGTAGATAAAATTAAACCCATCCAAATCTTTCAAACCATCTACAAACTCATCCTTTATCTCGATAGTAGCTTCCATATCTCTTGCCCCTTTGGGTTGGACGGGCATATTTTCCAAATTGCAAAAAGGCGAATGAATCGTGCCAATTTGTTTCATATTAATCATCATTTTTTAAAATCTCTTTTTCATTTTTCATTAAAAAATCTATCACTTTGCCTTGCAAAATAGCAAAAATCAAGATATATACATTTACGATCACAGTAAATGTCAATCCAAACAACCCTATCATAAAAGGCAACAGCGGAAGCTTGACGGCTCTTGCATACATAAAGTTTGCGATCAACCCATACTTAAGTCCGTGTTTTCTCATGTCATCAAGCATAGGGTACCAAGCATACATAGGTCCATGACTCAAAACCCCACCTATAAGTGCATAAATAAGACCTTTTTTACCACTATCTTTTCCAAAATACTTCATCACCTGTTTTGGTTTTAAAAAGTAGTTTATGAGTGCCGTCAAAACTATAACAAGTGCAAATATAGGGATAATTTTATATAAAATTATGCCAAATTTATCCATAATTCTAGGTATATTTTCAAAGTCAAATATAGACAAAAGGATAAATAAAGCTACAACAAATAGTAAAAATTTTACCCCTTTAAATTTAAACTTTTTCAAAAGAACAACCTTACGCTTAGAGCCGAAAGATAAGCTATAAAAATCGTGCTTAAAAATGTAAGCAGATTTCTATAAGCTGTAAATTTCACACCAAAAACGCTAGCTTCAGCAGGTAGATGAGTGAAACTCAAAGTCGTCCAAGCAAGTATAAACGCGATAAGTGCATAATCCGATATACCTTGATGTTTAAGTCCCTGTGCCACAACATATGCTATGGCTCCATTTCCACTAGATATCGCTCCTATGAAAGTTCCACTAAATATATCGGCTATCTCTCCATGTCCGAAAAATCTACTAAGCATCTTTGGACTTACAAATACTTGAAAAATAGCAACCAAACCGATGACGGCAAAGATCATAGGTGTCAAAGACAAAAAGTTCTTAAATGAGTTTAAAAATGCCATTTTCAGGCTTGGTTTGCTATTTCTGGTTTTCATTAAAATATAGTATATCTAAAATGCAAGAAACTCATGACATTTTCTATATCTTTCACGACAGACTCCATGACATCTCCCTCTACGCTTCCACTGAACATCCTTGCCATGAGGTAGCCGTTCATCATACCTATATAGACTTTTCCTGTACTTTTTTCATAAACCGATATGCTAAGAGGCATTTTGACGGACATGTACTTTCTATCATCACTTTTTAGCATTTGAGAAGATAGTTTGGCATTGCAAAATTTGATGATTTTCACTTTTCCTACTTCGCTTCCGCCATTGTCGAGCAAAACTTTTTCTTGATTTATGACATTTGTGACATGCCACCCTTTTTGGTGATTTAGTCTGTTTGTTATCACAGATACTGTTTTTTCAAAACCATAAGGACTTGCCACCTCTTTAAAGAGCATATTTTTAAATGCCAACTTAAAACCAAGTGGTATAACAAAAACCGCTATGACCACACCCAAAATAAGACCTGCTATAAAGCTTCTTTTACTCATATTACTCTTCCTCTTCTATACATAATTCTTCTTTTTTGATTGCTATAATTGTCTTGTAAAATACCAATGCCACGATTCCCGTTGTAAGTGCTATAAAAAATAGCGAAACCAGATATGTAAATATATCGCGGTATGTCATATAGAGCAAGATAGATGCTATCGTGATGGCTGCTAATGGAAATGTATATGCCCACCAAGATATAAAAAATTTACTGCCTATAAAAACTCTTAGTTTTGCAAACATCAAAAGTGTGATGACAAGGGCTACTGAGTACAAAAACAGACTCATCATATCTATACTGCCAAATGAAATCCTAAAGTAGCTGATAAATCCAACCGCAGGAGGGGCAATGAGTATGAAAAGAGTCGGTACAAGTTTGCCAGCCATCGGATTGTGAAAAATCATACGATACATCACGATGATAAAAAGCATAATCCAAAAGAAAAAACCAACTGCAAAATAAAACACAGAGATTTCAACTGGCATCACATCAACCCCAACAACCGGCACGAGAATATTGCCGACTACAGGGATAAACCAAGCCGGGTTTATATGGTTTATATTTAGTTTCTCATGCATCATCCAAAATTTTATAGTTTTGAGTGTAAAATATAGATGCAAAGGAGCGCCTATAAACCAAAATGCCACCGCTACAGTCGGCGCATAATCATAATACGCTATCGACAAAAGTAGAAAACTGATGGAGATAGCCGGGACAAATGAACTCTTTATAGGGTGGCTCATCTCCTCTTTTATCTTTTGTGGGTATTTGACCCATTTAAGTATATAAATGGTAAAAATCACAAAAAACAACACGGTATTTATAGCTAGCAACCCTAGATACCAAAACTGTTGAAAGTTTAGTATATGATACGCTTTTGCATATGCGATAGTAAGTCCCGAAATCCCCATAAGTACAGCGAAAAACTGCACAGGGAAGCAGGATAGACTTCTTTTTTGTAAAATCATACAGCCACCTAAAATTGAAGTTGAAGTTTGTTGTTTTTAAAAGCTTCGTAAGCCTCTTTGATGCTCATATCTCCTGCACCAGTGTACATCTTGACATTTGAGCGTTTTAGAATCTCGAGTGCTTTTTGACCTGCTCCATTTCCTGTTATGATAACATCTGGATTTAGATCTAACACCTTTTTTGCAGTTTGAAGTCCAGCTCCGTGCTCCATCTCTTCTGTTTCACTGTTAGCAATCGCTTCTAGTTTCTCGCTTTTTTCGTCATAAACCACGAGCATATCCATTCTTCCAAATCTAGGATCCATAGGGCTATCCCAATTTTCACCTTTTGCTGTAAATACAATTTTCATATCGTTTTTCCTTTTATTTTCTCCCAAGCTTCTATGACTCGGCTTGAAAGATTTGAATTTTTATCATACTCCACTATGGGTTTTGCCATAGCTAAAGCCTTGGTAAATGTCTCATCATAAGGCAATTTTGCCACTAGTTCTATATCCTCTTCTTTTAAAAAATCTTCTATCTTTTTTGTCATATTTTCATTTAAATCATACTTGTTAATCACACAAACTGCTTTTAGATTAAAAGTTTTGACCAACTTTTGAACTCTTTGTAAATCATGCAATCCCGAAACAGTAGCTTCTGTGACAAGCACAACCAAATCAGCTCCACTAAGTGAAGATATCACAGGACATCCGATGCCTGGACTTCCATCTGTGATGATGTAGCTCACGCCTAACTCGTCCGCTAACTCTTTGCCGATTTTTTTAACTTTTGCTACTAATTTCCCCGAGTTTTCAGCTGCAAATCCAAGCTTTGCATGTGCCATCTTTGCATCTTGCTTTATGTTTGAGATATACAAATCCCCGGCTTTTTGGGTACTCATGCTGATAGCTTTAGTAGGGCAAACTCTACTACAATACCAACACCCCTCGCATGAGATAGGATCCACTCTATGTTGTCCATCCTTTACATGTATAGCATCAAATCTGCAAACATCTTTGCACTCGCCACAATTTGTGCATACCTCTTCATCTATGAGTGCTACTTCACCGCTAAAAAAATCTTCTCTCTTTGAGAAATCAGCACCAAGAAGAAGATGCATATTTGCAGCGTCCACATCACAATCACAAACAAGAGCATTTTGACCTTCAAGGTAAGCAAAAGACGCACTTAAACTTGTCTTTCCTGTACCACCTTTGCCTGAAATTACAACTATCTCTTTCATATAATTGTCCCCTTTTTTAGGAAGTAAATTCCTAAAAAATTCCTCGCGACTAAAGCTACGGCTTTGCCGAGAAAATTATCCATTTATATCTCCTATAAACGAGATGATTTCATCCAGAGAGCTTTTAAAATGCTCTATTTTTGGATAGATTAACTCTCCCTTTGAGTAGAGTTTTGCTACCTCTTTATCGTTTTTTATCTTTGTGATTATC
>JALSKH010000217.1 GCA_026988975.1 Campylobacteraceae bacterium | reverse complement strand
AAAAGTTTTTAAAAAGCAACGATATTGACCTACTTGTTAACTGTGCTGGAGTTGGAGTGTTTTCTCCTCATGAAGAGATAAGCTTTGATAAAATCAATGAGCTAATTGATGTAAACCTTAAAGCTCCTATACTATTAGCAAACCTCTGCCTTAGGAGCCTAAAAAAAACCAAGGGTCACATCATAAATGTAGCCTCCATAGAAGCGACAAAACACTCAAAGTTTTCAGCACTCTACACTGCCACAAAAAGCGGACTTAGAGACTTTTCATTGACACTTTTTGAGGAGCTTAGAAAAAGCGGGGTTAGAGTAACCAATATAAACCCAGATATAACAAAAACAGCATTTTTTGATAAGCTTAGTTTTGAACCCTCAAGTAAGGTTGATACTCATATGGTAGCTAATGATATTGCAAAAGCTGTTATAGATATCATCAAATCTGATTTTGTGGTAACTGACATAACTATAAGAGCACAAAAGTTTGAGATAAGTAAAAAAGTAACTAAATAGTTATTTTACTACTAAGATGTTTAATTTTTATCTAATTTTTAGCAAACTTAATATAACATATACTTATATAAACTTAATTAAAGGTCAATATTATGTTCTCAACTATCAAATCTAAACTTTTATTGAATCTTATTTTTACTATCACTGCTATGACTGGTATTGTTGTGATTGCATATTTCATTGCAACTATGTCCATCAAAAATATCATGGAAAAAGATATTGAGAGTATTGCTAACTCTATCTACCATAGTGCTCTATATATCTCGGAAAAAGATAAAAATGCATGGAAAAGCAAAGCATATAAAGAGTCGATTTATAAAACAAAAGTAGGGAAAAGTGGCTATGTATATGCTATCAATCCAAAAGGTGATATGGTAATCCATCACAAAAAAGAGGGAAAAAACTATGCAGGTCATAGTTATGTTGACAAAATTAGATCTGATAAAAAAGGTGGGATTTTAGAGTACACATCTGCAACAACAGGGCAACACAAAATTGTAGCCTACCGATA
>JALSKH010000216.1 GCA_026988975.1 Campylobacteraceae bacterium | reverse complement strand
TTAGAAGCAAAAATAAAACCAGATGTGGTTTTTACAGTCTTTGGTCCAAGTTACTGGAGGCCAAAAACAGTTCACTTACTCGGTTTTGCAGATGGCTGGGTATATAACCCCAACTCAATAGCTTATGAAAAACTTCCTTTTCTCGAGAGAATGAAAAGAAAGCTCATTAGTAAATACAAAAGTTATCATCTTAAAAAAGATGCAGACTACTTTGTACTAGAAACTCAAGATGCTAAAAATAAACTCTCTAATATATGCAAAATCGATATAGATAAAATATTTGTAGTTGGTAATACCTATAGCTCAGTGTTTAATGAAGCAAAGTTTATCGACTCAAGCCATGAAGACTATATAGCATTAGCAAAAAAAGAGACAGGAGAATTTCGATTTGTATATATTGCACATAATCACCCAAGTAAAAATTTAGCTATAATTTCAAAAATATTACCTAGTTTAAAAGAGCTAAATGTCAAATTTGTTTTAACGATAGACAGTTTAAGTTGTAGTCAAATATTTGGTGATTCTCCACAGATTATAAATCTTGGAACAGTAAAACACAAGTCATGCCCATCTATTTATGCACAATGTGATGCACTTTTTGCACCAACACTACTAGAGACCTTTAGTGCTGCATACCCTGAAGCGATGAAGATGCAAAAGCCAATACTCACTTCAAACTATTCTTTCGCAACAGATATCTGCCAAGATGCTGCACTTTATTTTGATCCTATCGACCCAGACGATGTTTTAAAAAAGATCAAAACGATAGTTAAAGATGAATTGTTAAGAAAAGAGCTAATAAAAAAAGGAAATTTAAAAGTGAAGACATTTGAAACAGCCAATAGTCGTGCCGTAAGATATATAAGTATTTGTGAGAAATTATGCAGAGGAGCAGACAAGTGAATATATTAATCACAGGAGCAGCAGGATTTATAGCATCGCATATAATAGAAGAACTTTTAAAAAACAGTGAAAACAGGATTTTTGGAATTGATAATTTTTATAGTGGCAAACAATCAAATATAGAGTATTTAAA
>JALSKH010000215.1 GCA_026988975.1 Campylobacteraceae bacterium | reverse complement strand
GTAATAAACCAAGCAAGTATCTTTGGCATAGTAAGTCCCAATGATTTCCAAAACCTATGAATCACCAATGCCATCCCATGCAAGAATCCCCAAAAGACAAATGTCCACCCTGCTCCATGCCAGATACCACCAATGACAAATGTGGCCAATAGATTGGTATAGGTTCTAAAGGAGCCTTTTCTATTCCCTCCTAAAGGAATATAAATATACTCTTTTAAAAACCTACTAAGTGTGATATGCCATCTCCTCCAGAAGTCTTGGATATCCACTGCTTTATAGGGAGAGTTAAAGTTGATAGGCAGTTTAATATTAAAAAGTAATGCCGCACCTATTGCCATATCGGTATAGCCAGAGAAATCAAAATAGAGCTGAAAGGTATAAGAGAGGCTTGTTGCCCAAGCTTCAAAGAAGTTGAGTGTCTTTGCGGTATCAAACCCTGCACTTGCCCAAACAGCAAAGCTATCTGCTATGACGACTTTTTTAAACAGACCGATAGAGAAGATAAAGAGTCCCATAGCGATATTTTTATAATTTTTAACTAAATTCCAACGTGAGGCAAACTGGGGCATCATCTCTGAATGATGGACGATAGGTCCAGCGATGAGTTGTGGGAAGAAGGTCACAAAAAGTGCATAGTTTAGAAAATCATACTCTTTAGTCTCTTCCCTATAGCTATCTACCAAGTAGGCGATTTGTTGGAAGGTAAAGAAGGAGATAGCCAAAGGTAATGCCAGATGCAAAAGGGGGATAGAGGTATCCAAGGCTGTATTGATATTTTTTATTAAAAAATCTGTATATTTAAAGTATCCAAGCAAAGCCACATTTGCTACGATACCAAAAGTCAATAAGGTTTTTTTAGCTATCTTTATTTTTTTAAAGTTTTCATTGAGGGCATTACCTATAACATAGTTAAAAAGTAAAGAGGATAAAATAATAGGTAAATAGGCTATATCCCACCAAGAGTAAAAGCACAAAGAGGCAAAGACCAAAAAGCCTTTGGCACCTATCATGAATCTTTTCTGTAACAAGAAAAAATAGAT
>JALSKH010000214.1 GCA_026988975.1 Campylobacteraceae bacterium | reverse complement strand
GTTTAAATTTGACTTATAACTTCAATACGGATATAATTATTCAAAAAAAGAGATAAAAATGCTTGATGAGATAAGAGATTTTCAGAGAATATTGTTTGAAAAAACGAGCTTTTCGTACAAACGATATTTTCATAGCACTATCAATCTTGATAAAAAGCTTGTAGGTATTATAGGTGCAAGGGGTGTAGGTAAAACGACGTTTTTGATACAGTATCTTAAAGCATTAGACGTACCTTTTAGTCAAAAACTCTATATGAGTGCCGATTTTGTCTCTGTCACCTCTTTGTTTGATGTGGCATTGGCTTTTTCTAAAGAAGAGGGGAAAGTACTCGTCATAGATGAGATACATAAATACCCCCATTTTGAGATAGAGCTCAAAAAAATATATGATTTGTTAGATTTAAAAGTGATATTCTCTGGTAGCAGTGCCTTGAGCCTAGACCATGCCAAAGCAGATTTGAGTAGAAGAGCTATCATCCATCATGTGGTGGGCTTGTCTTTTAGAGAGTTTGTAGAGATGGAAAAAGGCATTGTCTTGCCATATTTTTCTTTATCAGATATTTTGACGCGGCATACAGACATTGCTTATGAATTACTAGAAAAATTTAATGTGACACTTCTTTTTAGAGAGTATATGAAGTATGGATATTATCCTTTTTATTTTGAAGATAAAGAGGAGTACCTCGTGCGGTTAAACACGACGATAAACACAGTACTGGAAGTAGATATCCCCTCTATTTACCCTATAGAGTACGAAAGTATCGTTAATTTAAAGAAACTCATTAGACTTGTGTGTGAGTCGAACCCTTATACCCCCAATATTAAAGAACTACTACAAAAAATGGGCATGGGAGAGAACTATAAGGGGCTCTATAGGTTTTTATCTTATTTACACAAAGCTAAGGTGTTGCAGATTATCAATAGTAAAGCAAAAGGTGATGCTATATTTGTAAAACCAGATAAAATCTATCTGAACAATACAAATTTGCATTATGCCTATTGTGATAAAAGTATGATAGGTACATTACGCGAGACATTTGTAGCAAGTATG
>JALSKH010000213.1 GCA_026988975.1 Campylobacteraceae bacterium | reverse complement strand
ATATCTATAATTGGTCTATGTCCTAATTGCTTTGAGAACTCTCTAATAATATCTGCATCATATCCTGCATCTTGTAGGTCATAAAAGTAGTTTACTCTTTTACTTGTCTCTTGCATTAAAGGTAGTGCTACAGAACTATCATGGACATTTGCCCCTGAATAAATGGCTGTTATTGGTATATCACCATCAACTACACTTATATGGAGTTTTCCTCCTATCCATCTCTCTTTGTAACCTTTAGAGTTTTGTTTTACACCAACACCACAGTCGGTGGAGACTAAAGATAGCTTCTCTTCTACACTTTTCATCTCTTTTTGCTTTTGTAGCATGGTAGGTTTAATAGGCTCTCTTACTTCACCTTTTTTAGGTCGTCCTCTCTTCTTTGGTTTAGACTTGACTTTTTCAACCTTTATAGCTTTTTCTCTCAGTGGTATTTTTGTTGCATCGGTAGCATTATAGAAGAATGTTTTTTTACTAAGATACTCTATAACAAACTCCTCATGAGCTTTCTGAGCTATTTTTAGTTCACTAAATTCTTTAAAGGCTCTGCTAAAAGTTGCTTCACTTGGGATATCATTTTTATATCTCCATCCACACAGTATGCGAAGTGTTCTATCAACATGGAGTCTATTTATCAAATCTCTTGTTGTTTGAAAGTTATAAACACTCTTTGCTATAAATGCTCTTGCTATCTGTTCTCTATCTTTAGGAGGATTTGTAAGTGATGTTGTATTAACAAACTTTTCAATATAGGCAAAATCAAGTATCTTTATAAGTTTAGACTCTTTATGACTAAACTCCTCTATTCTTAAACTCTCTTTGAGCTCTGGAAAGAGTGAGTGTTCTAAGTTAAGTACTTTTATCCACATTTTAGATAAACTTGAAGATGTTTTTGGTATAATATTTTCCATAAAAAGCCTTTTTGTATATTTTTTAAAGTTATTGTTTTTGTGGTAAATAATTATAACATTTATAAGATATGAAAGGCTTTTTTAAATTAAAATTAGCTTAAATTGTGGGGTGTTTTTGGGAATCTGCAAGTGGCTCCTGATTTTAACTTATATTTTAATCCAAAC
>JALSKH010000212.1 GCA_026988975.1 Campylobacteraceae bacterium | reverse complement strand
TTTGAGGGATAAGCTTGATGATTTTACCCTCATACGGCTCTACTTTTTTGAGCCTCTCCAAGAGTCCACCTTTGGCATTGGGTACTTCAAAAATGTAGTGTTTTATCTGCTTCCACTCTTTTTCATTGGGGATTTTATCTCTTACAATTGAGCTTATGTTTTCAAAATCACCTCTTTTTGTCCAAAGCTCTCCATCTATAGGAAAGGGTGGGTAGTTCTTAGTAAACCATTTAGGAGCGTGAATAACCCTACCACTGCGAAATAGTAACTCTTTACCACTCCAATAGGCTCGTATGCCATCTAGCTTTTCACTCATTACCCACCCTGTTATGTTTTGGTCTTTGTAGGTTTTTAGGAGTAGTAGATTTGGCTTTTGAGCAAAAAGAGAAAGGCTAAAAAGCGTTAGAAATAAAAGAGATCTCATCATCACTCACATAAGGGTTCATAGGGAGACTCATAATCTCTTCTGAAACTGCCTCGCTAATAGGGAAATCTCCCTTTTTATAACCCAAATAAGCAAAACACTCTTGCAAATGCAAAGGCATAGGGTAATGAACAGCTATTGGAATGCCTTGCTCTTTTAATCTCGCTTGAACAGCATCTCTATCTTTAACACGAACACTATATTGAGCAAAAGCAGAAGTGGCTCTCTCATCTAGAAAAGGCAAAACTAACTCTTTATCTTTGAGTGCTTCACTATATTTAGAGGCTACCTCTTGACGAAGTGCTAAATCTTTTTTATAATACTTCAATTTCACATCGACAATAGCACATTGCAAACTATCCATACGTCCACCCATACCTATATACTTATGATGATAACGTTTAGATTGTCCGTGAACTCTAAGAGATTTTATCTTTTGGGCTAACTCATCACTATTGGTAAAGACAGCTCCACCATCTCCAAAACACCCTAGAGGCTTGGCAGGGAAAAAGCTTGTCGTTGAAATATCGCCTAAATTTGAGTCAGATACTCCATTAAAACTGCTTCCAAAACTTTGAGCTCCATCAACGATTACTTTTAGATTATGCTTTTTAGCTATGACTTCAATTGCCTCCATATCAGAGGCTTGTCCAT
>JALSKH010000211.1 GCA_026988975.1 Campylobacteraceae bacterium | reverse complement strand
TATTGAGTTGTTTAAAGATGAGATGCATCAATTTTCAGTGAATAATCTTTTAGGTATTATCGCTTTAAAAATAGTATATCATACACTCTTTATATGGCAAAATGGTATGACTTTAGGTAAATATTTTGTGAAAATCAAAGTGATTGATATGGAGAGTAACGAGACCCCCACTCTTTTTCAATCACTTCTTAGGGCAGGCATGCGTATAGTAAGTGAAGCACTTTTTTATTTAGGGTTTATCTTTGCATTTTTTTCACCATTAAAACAAACGCTTCATGATAAAATATCCCATTGTGTGGTTGTGAATGTTTAAAAAAATCGCTTTTTTTATTTTTTTGATAATGGCTTGCTTTGTCTCTTTGTCTGCAAGCAACAGCAATAAAATCGAAGTGACTGCTAAATCTGTAGAGACAACAAAAGATACAGTCTATGCGAAAGAAGGTGTCATTGTACACTATGATAATGCCATCATTAAATCAAAACGTGCTGCATATAATAAAACAACAAAGAAACTCATTTTAGATGGAAATGTTGAGTTTATTGGATATGAGGGAAGCAAAGAATATACTACACATATGGAGTTGCAGACAGATACAAAAGAGGTTTCTTTTAAAAAATTATTTTTAGTGAGTAAAAATGATGTATGGCTTTTAAGTGAAAACGCACATAAAAAAGAGGGTACTTATATTTTAGGAAGCAGTATACTCTCTTCTTGTGAGGTCGAAAATCCTTTATGGCATTTGGCCTTTTCAAACTCTATTTATGATAGTAACAAAAAGTATATGAAACTCTATCATGCAAAAGTCTATTTTGGATCTATCCCCATTTTTTATACACCATATTTGGCATTTTCTACTAGTAAAGAACGAAGTTCAGGATTACTTTTTCCTAAGCTTGGATACACAGAAACAGAGGGATATACCTATGAACAACCAATATTTTGGGCCATTTCTCCCAGTATGGATTTGGAGTTAAATCCACAAATACGTACCTCTAGATCTATGGGAATGTATACAACCTTACGTTTTGTGGATAGTAACCACTCTTCGGGTAAGTTTCGTGTAGGATATTTCAAAGATAAAAA
>JALSKH010000210.1 GCA_026988975.1 Campylobacteraceae bacterium | reverse complement strand
GGTGTGCCATTGATACCGGCTTTAAAGTACTTTTTTCTCAGCTTGTCGATTGAGGCAGTCTCTTCTTTGCTGACTTTTTCATTTAGGTCTGAGTTGAAATATTTTCTTATTATCTTAATTTTTTCTTTGTCAGTTTTTGCTTTTCTCGCATTTTTATATATCAGAAATGATTTTTTAAGAGCACTAGTTTCATGAACAGGGGTTAAAATCATCTTTATATTGTACTTTTTTAGCGTGTTTTCTATGCCACTTAACTCTTTTTTGCAAAATGGGCACTCGGGATCTGAAAAGATAATCAAAGTCTCTTTTTTAGGATCATGACCGATAGTTATGATGTTTTTTGGGTTCTCTTTTTTGTATATTTTGGCTATATTTTTATTGGTCTCTTCTCTTTGCATCTTCTGCTTGAGGCTGAGACCACTTTTGATATCTATAACATCAGGAAATATATACTCTCCTTGCGTAAATATAGAAGCATTTTGCACCCCTTTTCCGTCAGTTATAAAAAGTTTAACATAGTCCAAGCCTTTGGAGACATTTTTCCTTGAGGTAACTTTGATAATGATGTTTGGAACAGGAATTCTAGACTTAAAATGTGCGATTATCTCTTGGTTTGTTGCGCTAAAAAGTGTTGATGTTGCTAATAGAGTGACTAAGATCAGATTGTTTTTCATGTATATGTCCTTTGCAAAATTTTACATCATTTTGATAAATATTTCATAAATATCTTCTGTTGTCCTCTTTTTTTATGTCGTCAAAATTGTCAAGATGGTCAAGGTATGCTACGAGGTATTTTCTGCTTATGTTGTAGTGTTTTTTAAATGTTGCTACATCCACAAAGCCTTCATTTGTGATTATCTCTCTAAGCCTTGAGACGATTTGGCTCAAAACAGTTGCTTCTATGAAGATATTGTGTGCTAGTCTGACAACTTTTCTTGCTTTTGTTAGTCTTTTTAGTGCATTGTCGCCCATTTTTCTATCTATATCTAAATCATCATATATGTTGTATGGCGCATCAGGTGTGAAGCCGCCATCTTTGATGATTTTGTATATCGTATCTTCTATGTGTTTGTCTATATTTTTGA
>JALSKH010000209.1 GCA_026988975.1 Campylobacteraceae bacterium | reverse complement strand
CACAGTCGATTTCTGTAAAAAAAGCAGAGCAAATGATAGAACAGTGTACAGACGTATTAAACGGGTTTGCTAAGAGGGCTAGGGAGTTGGAGATTTCTGGGGATGTGGTGGAGAGGATAGCTAAGGCTCATCGCTTGAAGATATAATAATATGTCGTTTTGACATATTTTACAGCACATGAGAGTTTATTGGGTAGAATATATGAATGATATAACAGAATGAGGAAAGAATATGAATGAAATTATTTGTCCAAATTGTAAAACAGCTTTCAAGGTAGATGAAGCTGGGTTTGCTGATATACTAAAGCAAGTACGTGACCGTGAATTTGAAAAAGATTTAGAAAAGAGACTTGCTCTTGCAGAGAAAGAAAAAGCTAGTGCTGTTGAGCTTGCAAAAGCAAATATCAAAAATGCTTTGCAAGATGAACTTGCCCAAAAAGATAAAGAACTTACCGAACTAAAAGCCCAAAGTGATACTATGCTTGCAGAAAAACTAGCCCAAAAAGAGATAGAGATTTCTGAAATGGAATCAAGAATCAAGCATGCCCAAAATGAAAAAGAGAATGCCATTAAGCTGGCAGAAGCAACGGTAAGAAATGCTTTGCAAGATGAGGTCAATGAAAAAGAGAAGCAACTGGAAGCATTAAAAGCTCAAATGCAACATGCCCAGATGCAAAAGAAGATTGAACTCACAGAAGCGACAAGAGCAATAGAGAAAGAGCGTGATGACCTTATACATGCTTTAGAGATAAAAGAAACCGAAAAAGAGCTACTGGAAAAGTCTATCAAAGAGAAGTTTACCAACCAGCTTGTAGTCAAAGACCAAACCATCAGGATGAAAGAAGATGAGATAGAGCGTCTTAGAGATTTTAAGCAAAAGCTTTCAACCAAGATGGTGGGTGAGACGCTAGAACAGCATTGTGAATTTGAGTTTAACAAACTTCGGGCAACGGGTTTTCAAAATGCCTACTTTGAAAAAGACAATGATGCCACAGGAGGAACCAAAGGCGACTACATCTACCGTGAGACAGATGAAGAGGGGAATGAAATCATCTCCATCATGTTTGAGATGAAAAATGAAAATGATGAGACCG
>JALSKH010000208.1 GCA_026988975.1 Campylobacteraceae bacterium | reverse complement strand
AACTCACAGATAAACAAGAAAAACAAGAGAAAATAGTGCATATGTTTGATGACATTGCATCTACCTATGACAAAGCCAATAGGGTTTTGAGTATGGGCATTGATATACAATGGCGTAAAAAAGGCTGCGATAAAGCTTTTGAAATACTTGGAAAAAAAGAACTAGGGCAAATTACTGATGTGGCTACAGGAACAGGTGATTTACTCATCTACTGGAAAGAACAAGCCCAAAAAAATGCGGTAACCATAGAGAAATATGTTGGCATCGACCCTTCTGTGGGTATGTTGGAAGTGGCACGCGGGAAAGTGGATTTTGCAGAGTTCATTGAAGGTAAAGCACAAGCCTTACCTATCGCTGATGAGAGTTCAGATGTTATTTCTATCTCCTATGGTATCCGTAATGTGGTAGATAGAGTCGAAGCCTTACAGGAGTTTAATCGTGCATTAAAGCCAAATGGTTTAGTGGTTATTTTAGAGTTTACAAAACAAGAAAGAAGTGGCATGATAGATAAAATAGTCGATTTTGGTATGAAAAATGTACTGCCACGTGTGGGTGGGTTTATCTCTAAAAATTATGAAGCCTATAAATATTTGCCAGACTCTATTGAAGATTTTCTTACCACAGAAATGTTAAGTAAAGAGCTCGAAGAGGCAGGGTTTGAGATGAAATATACCAAATCTTTCTCTATGGGTATCTCTACACTTTTGGTTGCCCAAAAGTGTTAATGAGGAGTGAAGAATGAAGAGTGAAGAATGTATGTATGCTTTTCTTCGAAAAGCTTCTCTTTTTATAAATGCAAAGCGTAAGCTTTGCTTGCAATCATTTTTCATTTTTCATTTTTCATTTTTCACTATATATCCAAGGAGCCACCCTTGGATATGATGACCGTCTCTTCACTAAACACCAAGATAAAATCTCTTTTAGAAGCGACTTTTATGCATACTCTCGTAGAAGGGGAAGTCGCTTCCGTCACTTACCATACCTCTGGACATCTCTATTTTTCCATTAAAGATGATAAAAGCAGTATAAAATGTGTGATGTGGCGTTCTTCTGTAGTGCGTATGAAGTTTCGTATAGAAAAAGGGATGCATATTG
>JALSKH010000207.1 GCA_026988975.1 Campylobacteraceae bacterium | reverse complement strand
GTTCCTATTACTTGGCAACCTGGGGCGAAAGGCATGATTTTTTTATTGTATCCGATTCCAAGAGAGGGGGATTCAAATCTTAGAAAACTCCTAAGCTCTTGCCATTGACCTTTTGTACTTTTTCTCTTTACCCAATCAAATTGTTTGCCGTTTTCAAAATATACCTCATGACACCCGTAGCAGCTAGGAGCCCAAGATGAGTGGCAAGCCGAACAATCCAATCTTTTGTGAATCGCAAGTGTGTGGTATGGTTTGTTGCTCATTTTAGGCAAATCAAATCCCTTTCCATCGCTTTTTCTAAAAAAAGTAGTTTTGTCTTGCTCCTTTTGAATATTGTACAAAGGAGAGTCAAATTTTTTGGTGTAAGCTATGGTTTTTGGTTCAGGAACTTTTTCATTCAGATCAGCCAAAGTTACTGCTAAGGTATTTGCTTTTTTGAAGTGTGGTTTATGACAATCTTTACACTTGATATCTTCTGCTTGCTCCATATGGTGGTGTTTTTTTCCATCTCCCATCACGCCTTTTTCGGTGTGACAATCTATACAGCTCATATTTGCATCTCTATGATGAATATCATCTGGAAGTTTGTAGTAAAATCTTCTTTCATCGCTCATCTTATGGGAAAAATCACCATGTTTATATGGAGTTCCGTATCCTGCACTCTCAAAAACACCTTCATAAGAGAGCCCTATACGGTTTGAGCGATTGTGGCATTTTAGACAATTTTTTGTTGGTATCTTCGAGCTAAATTGAGCATGTTTGTTGCCTTTTGTCTTTGAAACTCTATGGCAATCGCTACACCCTCCGCCTCTTGCAATTTTTTGATTTTTGAAGATTTTTTCATCTTGGTTTATATGACAGGCGGCACACAGTTTTCTAAAGTGATTTTGTGCTAATGAGATGTTTGAATCACCTCTGATATCTTGTATACCAACAGTAGAGTTTAAATCCTTGCTTTCACCCCATTGGTATTTCAAGACATTTAGTATGCCGCTTTGTGAATTCATCATGGATTTTCCAACTCTTTTTATGATGTCTTTGTGGCATTTAACACAAAATATCTGCGCATGCTCCAATCTAGCAGGATTTAGTACCATACCTTTGTGAGCATCTTTTTTATCGGTTGCCCACCTGTTTCCGCCATGGCACGAGGCACAACCAAATATCTCTTTTGGATGCGCATGGTCTATATCACTGATATCACTGTGGCAACTCATACATTGGTCTGGTTTTGTGATTTTTGGACTTGGCTTAACGCCATTAAAAAAAACAGAGCTGACGAGCAGAAAAACAGAGCCTAAAGCCAAAAGGATGATTAGATTTTTGTATCTCATAAACCCATAACCGATGCGTACATGTAGAGAAGAAGCCACAGAAGCAAAAGAGCTTTGATAGTATATTTATAACTACTGTAAAAGTATATAATCAGTAAAATAAACGGAGTGATTAAAGCGATATTTACACTCAGGGGCGACCATGATCTAAGGAGTAGATTTTCAGCTCCTTTGAAAAACCATGGGCTAGTTAGGCTTTGTACTTTTTCTCCTTTTATTATATCTGCTGGCATAGAGAAGATAGTCATAGTTATTATGCTAGCACCTATGGCTATGCTGAAGTATTCAATCTTTACATGTAGAGTATCTATGTGTTTGTATATCGCATATCCTAACAAAAGAGGCAAGAAGAGTATGTGCCAAATAAAAAATTTGTAATAAAAAACATCATTATCATGAAAAAGCGGAAAAAGTTCTTTAAGAAATGGGGTATCTTTGATGAGGTTAAATGCAACTTGTGCGGCTCCATTTGCACTTAAATCTCCTTTTAAAACAAATCCGCTGAACATCAAGATGATGACTGCGATAAATCCTAAAATAGAGTAGTTCCAAGAACTGCTTGTTGTTTTGATTTTACTTTTAAGAAGTTCAAATCCTATATGAAAAAGCAAAGTGATAGTAAATATTTCCGAACTGAAGTAGTGCAATTGCCTGAAAAAATCTCCATAAGGCAGAAGATATTTTATGCTTTGAACACTTTGAAAGGCAGTTGATGGATGATATGCAAAGACGATGATAAGCCCACTTGACATACTGATAAAAAATAGCCCGAGTGTGAGAAAAGATATAAATCTTGACATGTACATAAGTACCTTTACCCTATAAAAAGTTTTTTGTTTTCTATTTTGAAGGTTATTTTATCTAAATCTCTCTGTGCTGGTCCTTTGATTCTATGTCCGTCTATCGTAAAGTTACTATGGTGACAAGGGCAGATAAAGCGTTGTTTCTCTTTGTAGAAATTTAAAATGCACCCCATATGGGTACAATGAGCGTTAAAGACTTCTACCTTGTCTCCATTTTTATAGATAAATAGATTGTGCTTTTTTATTTTTGTGATGCCGTCTTTTATATTTTTTAGTGAAATCCAAAATTTTTCATCTGTGTTTTCACTAAAAAATATAAATTTTGCAGCGGGGTATGCAAGGACTCCTGCCATAGTGTATGGCAGGAGTTTTAAAAACTTTCTTCTTTTGCTTAGCATCTGTAGTTTGACACTGAATTAACAGCCTTCAAATTGAGCGCCAGCAGCAGCTTTTGGAGCTTTTGCTGCGGTTGATTCTTCTATGAAGGTGTCAAAATCTTCTATGTCGCCATTGTCAGCTAGTTTTTGTATGACATCATTATAGTTTGCCCAAGCAGCTTTTTCCCAAGGATTTGCCTGTACCGCTTTTTGTGCATATAGTTTTGCAAGTGGAAGATTATCCCCGTCCACCATCTCTCTTGAGAGTTTTACATAATGTGCGCAAAGAGTCTTGTCCATGCTATAGTTTTGTCTATTTTGGGCACTTAAGTTGATACCAAGCAATCCTAAAAGCAAGCCTAGTCCCACAATCCCGATGATTAATTTTTTTATTTTCATATCCACTTCTCCTAATAATTTAGTGTGACATAGTAAACATTTGGTGATGTTCCCTCGTCCTCTTTGAGTTTAAAAACACTTGTTGCATCTTTTAACATTTTTGAAACATTGCTCTCTTTGTCATTTAAATCGCCAAAGTTTCTTGACTCTCCAACACAGGTTGAGACACATGCCGGATCAAGCCCATTGCTGATTCTTGGAAGACAAAAAGTACACTTATCGACTGTTTGTTCCTCTTCATTGTAGTATCTAGCATCATAAGGACATGCTACCATACAAGCTTTGCAGCCTATACACATATCTGGCTCAACCAAGACTATGCCATCTTCATCTCTTTTGAAGCTAGCTCCTGTTGGGCAGACATCAACGCATGGTGCATTGTCGCAGTGATTACAAAGAGTAGGTAAAAAACCGATAGTTGGATTGCCATTGACATCTTCGCCTTCAACTTCAAAAACTTTTGTTCTAAAAGCCTCTTTCATCGCAGGTACATCCCAGTCTGTTTTGCATGAAACATAGCAAGCATCACAGCCTATACATCGATCGCCTACTATAACCATCGCAAGATTTTTCTCTTTTTTTATGTTGTTTTGAATTAAACTCATATTATGCCTTTACCACTTTTACAAAGCCATTATGAAATGCAGCCGCTCCACTTAGTGGATCAACTCCATCACTAATAAACCAGTTCTCTTTAGTACCTTTTTCGTATCCTCTAGTCCATGCTTTTGTAGTATGTCCGAAGCCATGATGGATAAAAATAGAGCCGGATTTGATTCTTTTTGTTACTTTTAATCTTTCGCTATGATCAGATTTGTGACCTGTTTTTGCATTTACCAAAGAGACCATATCGCCATCTTTAAATCCCATCTTTTTAGCATCTTCCGGATTCATCCAAACTGGAGTATCATCTTGAAGTTCTAACAGAACCCAATTGTTTTGACTTCTTGCATGAGAGTGGTGAGGAGTTCTTCCAAAAAGAGTCCTAAACTCGCCTGCTTTAGGCATGGCAGGATCTTTATATATAGGAAGCGGTGAAAATTCATCTCCATGTTTTTTCTGCATATCTTCCAAATCTTTTACATAAAGTTGTACTTTTGAAGTAGATGTAGAGAAGTTCAATGCCGCACCACTCGCATTTGGATATGGATCAACATCTTCAAAAAGAAGTACACCATCTTTTTCTAGTGTTTCCATCTGCTCTTTGTTTAATACTTGAGACAACTCTTCTTGCATCTCTTTCGGAGATTTTTCAAACCAATCGTCAAGTTCAAACTCTTTTGCTATACCTTTGCAAATCTCAAAACATCCTTTTGTGTCATATAGTGGTTTTATAGCAGGTTTTCTGAGTGCTATAAAAGGTGTTTTGTCTTTTTGGATATATGGTGCGTCATATCTCTCAAGATATGTTGATTCTGGAAAAATCACATCCGCATACATCACGGTATCACTAAATTGAGTATCTATCGCTATGAGAAGTTCAAGATTATCTATCGCTTTGTATAGATTGTTTACGCCAATGCTAGAGTGAGACAAAGGATTTGTACCATATAGTAACCATGCCTTTATAGGGTATGGTTTTTTTGTTAGTGTTGCTTCATATATACCGTTTGTTCTGCCTAGTGTTGTAGGCGCTAGTGGGTATTTTTCTCCCTCTCCGACGCCATCAGCTCTTCTTGCATCTGGAGCATCTGGCATATCCTCTTTTGGAAAATCCAAAGGCACTTTGTTTCTTACGAAAATTCCTCCAGGTACTCCCCAGTTTCCCATAAGAGCATTTAATATCGCGATGGCTCTGACTGTTTGTGTATCATTTCCATATCTTGTCATTCTCCTAGGAGGAATGGCGACAACATTTGGAGCATCTTTTGCAAACTCCCATGCGATTTTCTCTATAGTTTTTGCGTCTATTCCGCATTTTTTACTTGCCCATTTAGGAGAGTATTGTTTTATATGTTTTGTTAATTCATTGTATCCGTAACAGTATTTTCTGACAAAATCCATATTGGCTAGATTGTCTCTTATGATTACATGTATAAAGCCAAGTGCGAGAGCCATGTCTGTTCCTGGGTTTATTTGAAGCCAGTCTGTTGCTCTGACGGCTGATTCACTCTGTCTTGGATCAACATATGTCAGTCTTGCTCCTCTTGCTAAACCTTCAGCAAAATCTTCTGCTTCTCTTACTTGTACAGCACCAGCCATATTTCTTCCAAAAAGAATCATATGTTTAGAGTTTGCCATATCAAATGTCTCATGTCCACTTACTCCTGTTCCAAAAGTAAGCGCCCAAGCCATTTCACGGCTTCCCATGCACTGTGAATATGCCGGGATTGTGATATTTGGACTACCTATCGCCATAGTAAGCATATGTGGGTAAGGCTCACCTGTTCCGTGCATAAATGTGGCAAGAGTTTCAGGACCAAATTCATCGACAAGTGGATTTAGCTTTTCATATACATATTTGTATGCCTCTTCCCAAGAGACTTTTTTGAATTTTCCCTCTCCTCTTTTCCCTGTTCTTATGAGTGGTGATTGAATTCTGTCCGCATCATATGTGGATTGGATTCCAGCATTTCCTTTTGCGCATAGATGACCCCTGTTGTTAGGGTTTAGTTTGTTTCCTTCTAATTTATGTATGACACCATTTCTTGTGTAGGTATCAACTCCACAGTTCCAAAAACACATCTCACAAAAATTGTGAGTTTTGACACCTCTGTCATATTTTAGAAATCTTGCACCTCTAGTTGCCTCTTGTGCTGCTGAAGCTTTAAGTGGAGATGGAAGACCTGTGATACCTGCTGTTATAGCAACGGAACTAGCACCGGCAAGTTTTAAAAATCCTCTTCTTGATATATTATGTCTGCCCATTAGTGTGTCTCCTCTTCTAAATTAAAAAACTTTTCGCCTAAAAAGAATACTAAAGCAGCAACGCCTAAGCCTCCGATAAATATGGAGAGTTCACTGTTTGAGACATGATATGTATGTAGCGTAAAATTCATATGAATATCAGGGCGAGATAGAAGTTGTCCTCCGACGATATTGTCAAATCTGGCAAAGAACATACCTATAACCATAAACAGCCCAGCCAAAGCTGACATAAATGGTGACTTAAATCCACTGATTACCAATAAAATTGCAGGTAAAACGATACCTAAGCCAAGCTCAAAATAGTAAAAGTTTGATGCCAATGGACCTTTTCCTACGAAAAGTTTCATAGTAGCGTCTAGTTCACTTTGAGCTCCGTATGTGTTTAGAAAAATATTCCAAGTATCAACAAAAAACATCAGGCATAGGCCCAAAAAGAGCATTTTGCTAAGAGCACTGACATTTGTTTTTAAAATCTCTCCTCTACCACTTAAAAATATCATCATTAAGACTATAGATGCACCAGCAGCAGTAGCTGAGATGATAAAAAATAGTGAAAAAGAGGTACTATGCCAAAGTGGTCTTGTAGCATTTGAAGCAAATACAAAAGCTAGTGTTGAGTATGCGATGACACCCAAAAAGAGTCCAAAAAGTGATGCAAAAAATGCAGACTCGTGTTTTTTACTTACAAGAAAATAGACCTCAATCGCAAGTAGTGGCAATTCAATCATATATAGAGTAACCATCCACCATATAGGTGAAGTTATCTCGAAGTTTGTGTAGTATTTTAAAAGTCTTAGTGTTTGAAGTTGGTATGGTCCGGCTAATTCCCAAAAAATAATGAAAAAAGCTCCGATGAGTGCTGCGAGTGAAGCTAGAGCCACTCTTTTGCTCATAACATGAAAAGCTGAAACTTTAAATACATGTGCTAATGAGCCTATGATCGCAGTTCCGGCACTGATGCCTACTAAAAATGAGTAGCCGATTATCAAAATGCCCCAAGGCACTTCTCTGCTTATGCCATAAGATGCTTCTTGTCCGTTTAAAAAGACTTGATACATCCCATAGACACTAACAGCAGCTACAAGAAAAGACAAAACAAGCCATATACTAGATGGTTTATTTTGTAAAACAGTCGTGTTTGTACTCATAATTTCTCCTTAAGGTCGGATATAATTTTTTTTGAAATATTTACTGCGCAGGGGAAAGATTTTATATCTGTTGCTTTTTCTAAAGAGGTTGCAAAATCATCCATCCAAGTTAAAAATTTAGCAAACTCTTTTATCTTATCAAATCTCTTTTCCTCTGCCAAAATCGCAATAAATGAAATCATAGAAGATACATTATCTGCCGGTTTTTTGATAGTTTTGGCATCATATTTGTATCCACACTTAGCATAAAAATCAACTATTTTTGATAGAGTTTTACCTGACATTTTGCCATCTATCCACCAAGAAGCAAATGGTACGCATCTTAACTTCGTGGAATTTATGGAAAAAATCGAGATATACTCTGCACGCAAATCCTCAAGAACAACCTCGTGAGAACTACAGTTTGTTTGTGTTAATTTTTCTACTGTTTTTATGGTATCTTTGTAATTATCACTAGGATAATCAAGGATATCTGCACATCCATATAGTGCAGATATCTTATCTTCTAGTGAAATGTTGGAGACTATTTGTCACCCTTTACTAGTTTTCTTTTTGGCCATCTTGTGTAATCAGCCATAGAGCCACTATAAAGTCTTGATTTATCACCCATGCCAAGTACATATTTTCCTATGAACCAAGTACCAGCTGCCAAGTGACCTGTGTTGCAGTAAGAGATGATTGGTTTGTTTGTATCAAATCCAGCATCTTTAAATTTACTTGCAGCAAATGCTTTGTCTGCTAGATAAAAAACACCATCTTTTTTAACTGCTAGAACTTTTGTGCTAAGTGCAAATGCACCTTTTACATGTCCTTCGTGAAGTCTTCTAGGATCTTTTGCTGTTCCATTCCAATGTTTGTTTTTGCCATTTGAGTCCAAAGTTTGCATAGTTCCTGTCCAAGAAGCCTCATCAACATCTTCTCCTGTTGCCATGATAGTTTGGTTGAATTTTCTTCCTTTGAAACTAAAGTTTCCTTTTTTTACTTTTGGTCTTGCATTGTCAACTGCACCACCATCTTTTTTCCATGCTGCAAAACCACCATTTAGTATAGCAACATTTGGGAATCCATAATACTCACAAGTAAAATCAGCTAAAGCGCCATCTCTATAATCTTTTGATGCTGTACCGCCATAATAGAAAACGATAGCACTATCATTGTTAACACCACTTTTTTTCATAGTTCTTTTGATGGTTAAAGGTGCTGCTACATAGCCAGGGATTGCTTTTTTTGTTACCTTACTATAGTATCTTCCTTCTCTAAAGTCTTTGCTTTTCCAATGAACCGCACCTTTTATATGTGATACCTTGTAGCCTTTTTTTCTTACATCTACAATCACTAGGTTTTTATCTCCCATGTGTGATTTTAGCCATGCACTATCAACAATGTGATTTGCAGGAACTGTCAAAGCCATCGCAGAAACGCTGATAAGAGCTGTTACGATTAAACCGCTTGTCATTTTCTTCATATTTTCTCCTTTTGATTTGTATAGACAAAAATTATATAGTAAAAAAGG
>JALSKH010000206.1 GCA_026988975.1 Campylobacteraceae bacterium | reverse complement strand
ACGGTACACTCTTTACAAGTTTTGGAAAAGTGAACATCAAAAAAGCCGAGTTCACCACAGATGAAGCACCTATAGACCCTGAGTGTAAGTGCATGGTCTGCCAAACCTACTCTCGTTCTTATCTACGACATCTTTACCGCGCCAGAGAAATCACCTACTTTAGACTAGGTACCATTCACAACCTCTATTACTATCTAAACTTGATGAAAGAGATGAGAGAAGCAATTTTGGAAGAGCGGTTTGATGCATTTAAAGCAGAATTTTATAAAAAACGAGAGAAGTTAAGCTAATTTTTTCTTCCAGTAGTTAATCCACGTATATCTAAGTTGAGACTTTTTAACACGTCTTAGTTTAGATGGCAAGTTTTGACGTAGGTTTTTCTCTAGCTTTTTAGTGAGTTTCTTCCCTTTCATAATGGCATTAAAACCCCCTGCCCCTTGCTGATGTGCAGCATAGAGTGTAAATGCCGATATCTCATAGCCACGTTTTTTAAGGCTTTTAATATTGGCTTTCATAATGGCTCTAAAAATTTTGTCCTGATTATAAGGACGTTTCCAAAGATGTTTGGGGATACCAAGTTTTTTGGCATAAAATTTAGCCGTACTAGGCATAATCTGATACTTCCCATAGGCGCCAGAAGCATGGTTTTTTACATCATATTGACCTGTTCTTGATTCTATCTTGACAAGTTTTTCGACAATATGCTCCAAGTTGGTTTGGCTCATCCCAGCATATTTGGCAAGTTTAGAACACGATGCCTGACCTGCTGTACTCATCAATAACATAATCCAAGGGATAGAGGCTTTACGTAACTTTTTTTCTTGTGTTATAAGTAGATTCACAACTCTCTTCATAACTACTCCTAATATGAAACATATATTCCTAACTATACTCAAATTTTGTCAAGATAGCAAATAAAAATATTGATATTAATTAGTATTTATCGTTTATACGGTACTTTTGCAGAGGGAGTTTCTTTTATTGTATGTTGTAAATGTGCATCTTGGTCGTCAAAAAAGATGTCTGCACCAAAGGCTTTGATAACCTCATATTTTTGTACGCCACCTTGAAAAAAGGCTTCATCTACACGTACACCCCACCCCTCTAGC
>JALSKH010000205.1 GCA_026988975.1 Campylobacteraceae bacterium | reverse complement strand
GTAAGGCTATCATGTTTCTTTCTTTAAGTGGTATATCGATACCTATCTTTTGGACGGGAATGGTGCTTGTGCTTATATTTTCAGTGCTTTTAGGGTGGCTTCCAAGTTCGGGCAGGGGAGAGGTATATCTCTTTACAAGTGCATTTACATGGGATGGGATTAAACATTTGATTATGCCCGTTTTAACTCTATCTTTCTTTCAGTTGGCATTGATACTTCGACTTACAAGAACAGGCATGATGGAAGTGATGAGAGAAGATTATATAAAACTAGCAAAAGCCAAAGGAGTTCCTAGGAGAGTCATTGTATATTATCATGCGTTAAAAAACAGCTTGATACCGCTTATCACGGTTATCGGTATCCAATTTGGTCAATTAGTCGCTTTTACTATCGTAACAGAGACTATATTTGCATGGCCTGGAACTGGTAAACTCATAATAGACTCTATCCAAAATCTCGATAGACCAATTGTTGTCGCATATTTGTTGATTATATCTTTTATCTTTGTAGCCATAAATTTTGTTGTAGATATTTTATACACTTTTGTAGATCCAAGAGTGAGGGTTTAGTATGAAATTTTTTAAAAATGAAGCAGTTGTAGAGTTTTTTGAGGATAAATTGGCTGTTGTAGGATTGGTGATTTTTCTCTTTCTTTGCCTTTTGGCTCTGTTCCCATCACTATTTTCATATCAAAACCCGTATGATTTGACTCAACTATTTTTGGAAAACAGTTTTCAACCGCCAAATCACAATTTTTGGCTAGGAACGGATGAACAGGGCAGAGATATCTATTCAGCTATGATTTATGGACTAAGAATCTCTTTATATGTAGGGCTTGCAAGTACGATTTTATCTGTCATAATCGGATATACTCTAGGTTTGATTTCGGGATATTATGGCGGATGGGTAGATACGATTATCATGAGAATTGCTGATATACAACTCTCTTTTCCAGCTATTTTGATAGCTCTTATCATCATGGCGCTATGGGGGCAAGGTATCGGAAAGATTGTCATAGCCATCACGATAGTGAACTGGGTATATTATGCCCGAACGGCTAGAGGTGTTGTGCTTAGCGAGAGAGAAAAAGATTATTCGCAATCAGCTAAAGCGCTTGGCATGAGCAATTTTGGTATCATATTTGGTGAAATTTTACCAAATACAACTGCACCGATTATCGTGATCGCAACTGTAAGAATAGCAAATGCCATCATACTTGAGGCAACACTCAGCTTTTTGGGTTTAGGCGTTCCAATAACGCAGCCATCTTTGGGCTCATTGATATCAAATGGATATCAAGTTCTATTTAGTGGTTATTGGTGGGCATCAGTATTTCCTGGCATCCTACTTATGGTACTTGTTATATCTATAAACTTGATAGGCGATAGAATGAGAGATGTTATGAATCCGAGGTTAAAAAGATGAATGCACTACTGGAAGTTAAAAATTTAAAAACACATTTTTTCACAAGACAGGGAGTTGTAAAATCCGTAGATGGCTCCAGCTTTTCTATTCAAAAAGGTGAGATTTTAGGCATCGTTGGTGAAAGTGGCGCTGGAAAATCGATAACAGCATTTTCTATTCTAGGATTGATTGATCCTCCAGGTAGGATTGTAGATGGTGAGATTTTGTTTGATGGTAAAAATTTAGTAGGATTAAGCGAAGAGGAGTTTAGGCAGATAAGGGGAAATGAGATATCTATGATTTTTCAAGATCCTCAAACATCACTAAATCCAGTTATCACCATAGGCGAACAGATGATGGAAGCCATCTTGTATCATCATAAAGGAGTTTCAAAAAAAGAGGCATATAACTCTTGTGTTGAAATTCTAAAAACAGTAGGTCTTCCCGCTGCTCAAAAGAGAATGAAGAGCTATCCTCATCAACTCTCAGGCGGAATGAAACAAAGAGTTGTAATCGCAATGGCACTTTTGAACAATCCAAAACTTCTCATCGCAGATGAGCCGACAACTGCACTTGATGTAACTATTCAGGCTCAAATTTTGTACCTTATGAAGAAATTAAGCCAAGAGTTTCACTCTGCACTCATCCTCATCACTCACGATATAGCGGTAGTTTCTCAACTATGTGATAAGATAGCCGTTATGTACGCGGGTAGAATCGTAGAGTATGGTAAAAAAGAGGATATTATATTTAATCCCTTGCATCCATATACAAAGGGTTTGATAGAGTGTTTGCCAAAGTTGAATGATGAGAAAAAAAGATTGTACCAGATACCAGGAATCATGCCATCTCTTTTGGGGCTTCCAAGCGGATGTTATTTTAAAGATAGATGTGAACTTGCAGATGAACAGTGTGATATTTATCCAGAGAAACAAGAGATAGATGGGAGGATTTTGTTTTGCCACAAAGTGAAGTAAAACTATTAGAAGTAAAAAATGTTCAGAAAGTCTTTAGTGTTAAGGTCGGCACCTTTGAAAAAAGAGATTTACACGCCTTAAATGGAGTAAACTTTGATATTTACAAAGGCAAAACTCTCTCACTAGTTGGTGAGAGTGGTTGTGGAAAAACAACTGTAGGCAAGGTGATTTTAGGTCTATATCAAGCTACCAAAGGAGAAGTTATCTTTAGAGATAAAGATATAGCAAAATTATCACCATCAGCCAGGGGTGATATACAAAAAGATATACAGATGATTTTCCAAGACCCTTACTCTTCGCTAAATCCAAGAAAAAAGATAAAAACTATACTAGAGCAGCCTCTAAAAATACATACAAATATGAGTAAAAGAGAGAGAAAAGAGGCAATTTTATCACTGTGTGATGATGTGGGGATAGACTATAGTTATCTAGAGCGATATCCACACCAATTTTCAGGCGGACAAAGACAAAGGATAGCGATAGCAAGAGCGATGATGCTAAGACCAGAGTTGATACTCGCCGATGAGCCTATCTCTGCTTTGGATGTCTCTATACAAGCCCAAATCTTAAATCTTATGATGGATTTGCAAGAGAAATACAACTCAACGATGCTTTTTATCACTCATGATATAAGCGTTGTAAAACATATAAGTGACTACATAGCCGTGATGTATCTTGGTGAAATAGTCGAATACGCTTCAAAAAAAGAGTTGTTTGCAAATCCCAAACATCCATATACAAAGATGCTCTTTTCAACCGTACCAGATATTCACACGCCTTTGGCAACCGAGAGTGTCCTAAAAACCGGTGAAATCCAAAGTCCGATAGATTTGCCAAAAGGGTGTTTTTCCCAAAACAGATGTCTATACAAAGAGGATAGTTGCATGCAAACTCATCCAGAGCTAAATGATTTGGGAGACGGACATTTGGCAAGATGCCCTTTGATTGGCAAGTTTTAATATATTTTTTAATCTAAATAGGATATAATCTCTCCTAATTTATTATAGAAGGAAAAATTATGAAAAGATTATTATCAGTAGGGGTTCTTTTATCTCTAGTATTTGGTGTTGCTTTGCAGGCTACTACTCAAAAAGAGTTAAAGATGGAAGCAAAAGCAGCAATCATAAAACTTGGCAAAACTCTAAAAGGTGAAGTTGCAAAAAGCATGAAGGCACACGGTCCTCAAAGCACAGCCTATTTTTGTTATAAAAATGCAAAAAGCTTAACTAAAAAGATAAATACCTCATATCCAAAGGGTGTAAGTGTTAAGAGGATATCTCTTAAAAATAGAAACAAAGATGGATATCCAACTTCAAAAGATGAGGTGGCTATGCTAAAAAAACTCGGTGCCCAAGTAAAAGCAGGCAAAAAACTTCCAAAGATGATAGTAGAGAAAATTTCTGAAAACTACTACAAAGTTTATAAGCCAATTTTAGTAGGTAAAAAGTGCTTGGTTTGTCATGGAGATGCAAAGCACAGAAACAAAGATGCATATAAAACCATCAAAGAGAAGTATCCTAACGATAAAGCGATAGGTTATAAAGTCGGAGATTTTAGAGGAGCATTTGTAGCAGAAATTAGAAAATAGATGAAAACTATACTCTTTGATTTAGATGGCACGCTGATAGACTCTACTGAAGCGATTTTGGAGAGTTTTGATGTTAGTTTTAAACATTTTGGGATGACTACTCCGAGCGATGATGAGATAACCTCGCTCGTAGGTCATCCTTTGGATATAATGTACGAAATGCTCGGAATCGATAGGCAAGATGTGCAGTCTATCGTGGATGTATATAAGAGACATTATAGACAAATATCAAATCAAAAAACCACTCTACTCCCTTTTGCAAAAGAGTCTTTGGAATTTTCAAAACAGTTTGCAACGCTAGGTGTAGTTACAACTAAAACAAAGAGATTTTCGATCGAACTTCTTGAGTATATGGGGATATTGGACTATTTTTCTGTTATAATTGGTAGAGAAGATGTTCAAAATCCAAAACCACATGCCGAACCTATTTTGAAAGCTATATCGATTTTGAAAGCTGATACTGAAAAAACTTGGATGATAGGCGATACACCCATGGATATCATCAGTGCAAAGAGTGCAGGTGTAAGCTCATTCGGTGTAACTTGTGGATATGCAACAATGCAGGAATTAAAAAAATACACCACAAATATAGCACTAAATTCGTTAGAAGCTACGCAAAAAATCAAACTTGTATTATAAAAATATCATACTTTAGTGCTATGATTCTCTCAAAATAAAAAAAAATATTTAATACGCATAGAGATAGTTTATTTAATATAATTTACAATATCATTGCATATTAATATAATATTAAGATGATGCTATGTACAATAAACTTTATCTTAATATTTATGATTACAGTAAAAAATTAATAAAAGGGGACGAACGATGGCAAAAGTCATGAAAACTATGGATGGAAATGAAGCAGCAGCTTATTCTGCTTATGCTTTTACAGAGGTTGCAGGTATTTATCCGATTACACCTTCTTCACCTATGGCAGAACATACGGATATGTGGGCTGCTCATGGAAAGAAAAATCTATTTGGTATGCCAGTTAAATTAGTTGAAATGCAGAGTGAAGCAGGTGCTGTAGGAGCAGTTCATGGCTCGCTTCAATCAGGTGCGTTGACTACAACTTATACGGCTTCTCAAGGATTACTTCTTAAGATACCAAATATGTACAAGATGGCGGGACAACTTTTGCCAGCAGTCATACATGTAGCTGCTAGATCACTTGCGACTCATGCTCTATCTATCTTTGGCGATCATCAAGATATATATGCAACAAGACAGACTGGATTTGCACTTTTAGCTTCCAGTTCAGTTCAAGAAGCTATGGATTTAGCTGGAGTTGCACACCTTTCAGCTATAAGAGGAAGAGTTCCCTTTTTGCACTTTTTTGATGGTTTTAGAACTTCACATGAAATTCAAAAAGTTGAAGTTATGGATTATGCAGTATTTGACAGACTTTTGGATAGAGAGGCTGTTGCAAAATTTAGAGCAGATGCCCTAAGTCCTGAAGCTCCAAAAACTAGAGGTACTGCACAAAATGATGATATATATTTTCAAGGAAGAGAAGCACAAAATAAATTTTATGAGGCACTCCCTGATGTAGTAGCTGATTATATGAGTGAAATCTCAAAAGAGACAGGCAGAGAGTATAAACCGTTTGTATATTATGGAGATCCTGAAGCTGAGCGAGTCATAGTAGCTATGGGTTCAGTAAATGAAACCATAAAAGAGACAGTTGATCATCTAAGAGCGAAAGGCGAAAAGGTTGGATTGGTTATAGTTCACTTATATAGACCATTTAGTTTAAAATACTTCTTTGCCGTTGTTCCAAAAAGTGTTAAAAAGATAGCTGTTCTTGATAGAACAAAAGAGCCAGGAAGCGTTGGAGAGCCTCTATTTTTGGATATAAAGGCAGCGTATTATGGCAAAGAAAATGCTCCTGTTATAGTTGGTGGTAGATATGGTCTATCTTCAAAAGATACAAACCCTGCTCAAATCATCGCAACTTTTAAAAATCTAGAAGCAGATGAGCCAAAAACAGACTTTACAATTGGAATCAATGATGATGTTACATTTAAATCACTTCCGCTAGGTGAAAATATTTCTCTAGGTGGAGAGGGTACTAAAGAGTGCCTATTTTATGGAATAGGAGCTGATGGAACAGTCGGCGCGAATAAAAACTCTGTGAAGATTATCGGTGATAAAACTGACCTATATGCACAAGCATATTTTGCTTATGATTCAAAAAAATCTGGTGGCTATACCAGAAGTCACCTAAGATTTGGACCAAATCCAATTCGTTCAACATATCTTGTAACTAGACCAGATTTTGTTGCTTGTTCAGTAGCGGCTTATCTTGATGTTTATGATATGGTTGGAGGACTTAAGGATGGCGGTACATTCTTGCTAAACTCTATTTGGGACGCAAAAGAGACAGCGAAAAGAGTGCCAAATAAATTTAAAAAAGTTTTAGCACAAAAGAGAGCAAAATTCTTTGTTATAAATGCTACTAAAATAGCTAGAGATATAGGACTTGGAAACAGAACCAATACTATCATGCAAGCAGCTTTCTTTAAGCTTGCAGATATCATCGATTTTGAAAAAGCAAAAGAGTTTATGAAAGAGTTTGCTTATAAATCATATATCAAAAAAGGCGAATACATAGTCGAGATGAACTATAAAGCCATAGATAGCGGAGAGGCTGGATTGGAAGAGGTATTTGTTGATCCTGCTTGGGCTGAACTTAAAGATGAGATCTCTCTTGAAGTTCCTGAAAAGTACAAAGGTGATAATTTTGTAGAGACAATCTGCAAACCTATGAATCAAGCAAAAGGTGATGATCTACCAGTTTCAGTATTTATGGAGCATGTGGATGGATCTGCTGAAAATGGTTCAACTGCTACAGAAAAAAGAGGTGTAGCGACTATGGTGCCAGTTTGGATAGAAGATAATTGTATCCAGTGTAACCAGTGCTCATTTGTTTGTCCACACTCTGTTATAAGACCATTTTTGATAAACGATGAAGAGTTGCAAGAGGCTCCAGTTGGCGTTAAAAACCATGTTTTAGATGCTAAAGGCAAGGATTTAAAAGGTTTAAAATTTAAGATTCAAGTTTCTACACTAGATTGTACAGGGTGTGAACTTTGTGCTGAAATTTGCCCTACTAAAGATAAATCTTTGGTAATGGTTCCTATAAATCAAGAGTTAGATAACGGAGAGCAAGATAATGCTGATTATCTGTTCCAAAAAGTCACATATAAAGATGACCTTGTTAAGAAAACAACGGTAAAAGGCTCTCAATTTGCCAAGCCGCTATTTGAGTATCACGGAGCTTGCCCAGGATGTGGAGAGACTCCATATATCAGTTTAGCTACTCAGTTGTATGGTGAGCATATGATGATAGCAAATGCAACAGGTTGTTCTTCTATATATGGCGCATCTATGCCTTCAACTCCATATACTACAAATGCCGAGGGACATGGTCCAGCATGGGCTAACTCACTATTTGAAGATAATGCCGAGTTTGGTATGGGTATGCACATTGCAAATGAGACTATAAGAAATAGAGTTGCAAATATAATGGCAAACTCCATGGATGAAGTGCCAAATGCTATAGTTGCACTCTATAAAGACTTTTTAGAGTATAAAGATGATAGAGTAAAAACAGCTGAAATTAGAGATAGATTGGTGCCACTACTTGAAGAGAATTTAGATATTCCAAGTATTGCTGAACTATATACACTAAAGAGATATATAGCTAAAAAATCACAATGGATCATAGGTGGTGACGGTTGGGCTTATGATATCGGATATGGTGGATTGGATCATGTAAGTGCTAGTGGTGAAGATGTAAATATACTAGTTGTAGATACAGAAGTTTACTCAAACACAGGTGGACAGAGTTCAAAAGCCTCACATGCAGGTTCGATTGCAGAGTTTACAGCTTCAGGAAAAGCGCTTGCAAAGAAAGATTTGGGTCAAATTTCTATGACTTATGGAAATATTTATGTAGCAAGTATAAACTCAAATGCTTCACAAGCACATACTTTAAAAGTGATGAGAGAAGCAGAAGAGTATCCGGGAGTATCAGTAGTAATCGCATACTCTCCTTGTATAGCTCATGGTGTAAAAGGCGGAATGGGAAAATCTGGTAAACAGGCTGAATTAGCTACAAAATGTGGTTACTGGCCAACATATACATATGATCCAAGACTTATGAAAGAAGGCAAAAACCCACTTAAGATTGCTTGCAAAGAGCCTGATTGGGATCTTTTTGAAGAATTTTTACTTAAAGAAGTAAGGTATAACGCTTTGAAAAAAGCAAATCCAGATCATGCAGCAGAGTTGTATGCTAAAAATAGAAAAGATGCTCAGTTTAGATGGAGACAGTTGAAAAGATTGGCTGAGGCTGATTTTTCTGACGAAGCAGAGTAGAGATGATTTTGGCAGAGGAGTTCTCCTCTGCCAAAAGATTAAAGCCCTAAAGCTTTTTTGACTTCTTCATTTGTCTTAACTGCATTTGCACTCTCGTGAATCACAGTTGGAAGGCAACTAGTACATATAAATACCTCTTCGCCACCACATATAGCTTTTACATACACTCTTTTTTGTCCATCATCACTCGGTT
>JALSKH010000204.1 GCA_026988975.1 Campylobacteraceae bacterium | reverse complement strand
GAGATGAGATGTTTTATTTACATCTTAAAGAGAGTGAGTTTAGATTCAACAATAGGCATAATAATATCTATGTTATACTATTGAAGAATCTAAGGGAAAATAACCTCTAAAGTTTACTAGACCCTACCGTTATACGTGGTGATAATTTGATTGGGTGCAGTCTTCCTTGTTTGGCGTATAACCAGATACAACTTTTTGAAATACCTAGATACTCAGCTGCTTCTTTTGCTCTGAAATTTTGCTTGTGTGGGTTTTGTGTTTCCATATTCTTAACCTTTGCTTTGTATTGGTTTATGTGGTAGAAGTTTAGCTAAGTCAAAAATATAGGTGTAAAATATTTTCGGACGATATGTTAGCCTTTTTTTAACAGTTCATCAATCTGTAACAAAGCTTTTTTTGTTTGCCTTACATATCTCCTATCACGTGGGCTATCTGATAATATTTTTATAATTTTTTCTTCAACATATCCCTTTTTAAGCACAAACCCTGGTATATCATCAGGAGTACTCACAAAGGCATAAGGATTTATAATCATCTTTTTTAAAATTTTATGGAGTATTTCCAAATCTTTATGTTCAGGAAACTCTTTTGTATCAAAAAGCAAGTTTTTAAAATCTATAGTTTTTTTTATTATAGATTTAGTTGCATGATTAAATTTCTCATTATCTGCTTTCGTTGGTTTATTCTCTTGGGAATATGCATACTGGAATAAATAGGAACCTATTAAGGTAATTTGGTGTTTTGCGTATTGTACGTCGTCGAATTTTAAACATTCTCCAAAGTAACCAAAAAGCACATCTATTAAATCATCATTTGAGATTGAAGTGAGTTTTAATCTATAGTTATCAAAATCATTTTTAACATCTTGTTCAAAACTTATCAAAACATCTGTTTTATTATTATCCACACTTCACCCCCTCCAAATAATCAGCGTACCACTCTAAAAGGCTTCGCATCTGCTCTACATAGTTACTTTTATGTGTGTATGCTCTCTCAACTTGTCCACCTACTTGATGGTCAAGCACGGCTTCTTTCACTTCAAATGATGCTCTATGCTCCTCTTGATGTGTTTCTATCAAACTTCTAAATGTACCCCTAAAGCTGTGTTGGGTTTGCTTCATGCCCTTACTCT
>JALSKH010000203.1 GCA_026988975.1 Campylobacteraceae bacterium | reverse complement strand
GGAGAAGTAGTTCAAAGCGTTGCCTTTGTCTTACAAAAGGGTGAGTAAATGAATGAATTAACCATCAATAAGCAAAATATTCAAAATAAAATTTATACTATTCGTGGTGTTCAGGTTATGCTAGATAGGGATTTGGCTAAACTTTATGGGGTAGAGACAAAAGTTTTTAATCAAGCAGTCAAAAGAAATATTAGAAGATTTCCAGATAGTTTTAGATTTCAACTTACAAAAGAGGAGTTTGAAAACTTGAGGTCACAATTTGTGACCTTTAAAGAAAACTTAAATACAAAATATCTCCCCTATGTTTTTACAGAGCAAGGTGTATCAATGCTTAGTGCTGTACTTAAGAGTGATACAGCCATAGAAGTTAGCATAAAGATTATAGAATCGTTTGTAAATATGAGAAAGATTATAAGCTCAAATAGCCTAATGTTTGAAAGGTTTGAGCGAATAGAACATAAGTTATCTCTGCATGATAAAAATTTTGATGAACTATTTAAAGCCCTTGAATCAAAACCTAAAATACCAAATCAAAAAATCTTCTTTGATGGGCAGGTGTTTGATGCTTATGAGTTTGTAGCAGGTCTAGTGAAAGGGGCAAAGCAAGAGATAGTCTTCATAGATAACTACATTGATGAATCTGTATTGACACTCTTTAGTAAAAACCAAGATGTAACTATCACCATCTACACCCAAACTATTTCAAAACAACTCAAACTTGATTTAGAAAAATATAATACTCAGTATAAATCTATTACAATCAAAACTTTCAAAGATGCACACGATAGATTTATGATAATCGACGGGAAGGATGTTTACCATATAGGTGCTTCTTTGAAAGATTTGGGGAAAAAATGGTTTGCTTTTTCTAAGATGGAGATGGGGAGTTTGGAGATTTTGGGGAGATTAAAGTGATGATTTGTAATTCCTGTTTTGATAATGAAAATTTAAAAGATTATATAAAAGAAACCGGAAAAAAAGATCCAAGCAAATTTAAATGTCAAGAATGCGGGAAAGAAAATGAAGATTTAATTGATGATATGTATTTACTGACTAAAAGCAATTTGGCTATAAAACTACAAAATATAATCTTAAAATTATATGAACATGATAATGATTTAGGAATGTATAGTAATG
>JALSKH010000202.1 GCA_026988975.1 Campylobacteraceae bacterium | reverse complement strand
AAGAGAAAGAGATGAAAGCCAAGGCAGAAGGCAAAGAGTATACTTCAGAGTTTAGAAAAAAATCTGAAGAGGATGCGGAGATTATCATAGGAAAACAGAGAAATGGTCCTACAGGAACTGTGGAACTAGTATTCCAAAAAAACTTTACACGCTTTGTGGACAAGACCCATGCTCCAGCATTTGAGGTTGTTTATGAAGATGGAGATATTCCTATGCAAGAAGCCAATATCGATATTCCTCAGATCTAATGCAACTGCAAAAGCCTAAACTTTTTCCAGAGCGAAAAGGGTTTATGCTTTTGATGGGCGTATTGGTGTTTATGCTACTGATACGACTCTTTTTTAGCTATGGGAACTATCAAGAATTTATCTCTAAATCCTTTTACTATACCTATGCTAAAGTACAAAGAGCCTACCAAAAGCAAAAAAATGAGAAATACTACACCGTACTCAAACTTAAAAGTGAAGAGGGGTATACGTTTTATACCACCACACACAGAAAAGAGAATTTCAATCATAAACGTTTACGTTTACAGATATTTCCCAATGCAAGCATACAATTTAGAGATTTTTTGGGCACTTTTTATGTCAAAAGCAAGATTAAGCATCAAGAGAAGATTCCTGAAACATTTAAAAATGAGTTACTAGAAAACGTAGCATCTCAACACAAGGATATAGCATTGCAAAGCTTTTACAATGCCATCTTTTTTGCTACTCCCTTAGAAGCATCACTACGAGATAAAATAGCACTATTAGGGGTGAGTCATCTCGTGGCTTTATCAGGTTTTCATTTGGGGATATTGTGGGGATTACTGTATGGATTGTTGCTTTTGGTTTATAGACCCATTCAGCAAAAGTTTTTCCCATATAGGCATGCCCTTTTTGATGTGGGATTGGTGGTGATGGTCTTGTTGGGACTCTATGTGTGGTTTGTAGACTTTCCTCCCTCTTTGGTACGTTCGTATGCAATGGTGTTGATCGGCTGGAGCGTACTGTTACTGGGTATGGAGTTACTAAGCTTTACATTTTTGACAACGATTTTGTTAACGCTTGTTGTACTGTTTCCCTCTCTTTTAGTCTCTCTCTCTTTTTGGCTCTCTGTGGCTGGAGTATTTTATATCTTTTTGCTCTTGCAATA
>JALSKH010000201.1 GCA_026988975.1 Campylobacteraceae bacterium | reverse complement strand
AGGAGTTTTTTCTTCAAAGTATCGCATGTTGACATCCATAACAACACCAGCCATCTCCCAGTGACCTGAGAGAGTATCTTTTCCTGCTGAAGCCTCTTTTAATACACCCCAAAAAGCATCATCTAAAATAGCTCCCCCTTTCTCTACATGTAGAGCTTTTTTATTGTTTAATTCATACGCTTTTAGAAGTCCTAGTGAGCTCATATTTGGGATTTTAAGTGGGTATTTTTTTGATATATTTCCTAAAGTGTCAGCACCTACATCTCCAAATTTTTCAGCATCATTTGCATTTCCTATACCAAATGAGTCCATAACTAGCCATATAACTCTTTTCATCAGTAGTTACCATCATCTGACTTGTTGCCTTGGGCAATAGCAATTCCAGAGCTTGTTCCTAGTCTATTTGCTCCAGCTTCTATCATATCTTTTGCTTTTTCATAACTTCTTATGCCTCCCGAAGCTTTTATACATACATCATCACCAACTACTCTTTTCATAATTTTTATATCTTCAAAACTAGCACCACGAGTGCTAAAGCCTGTTGAAGTTTTTACAAAATCTACTTTTATGGATTTGGATATTTCACATACTTTTTTTATCTCATCTTCGCTTAAAAGAGCAGTTTCTAGTATGACTTTTAAAACTACACCACTACAAGCATCTCTAAGCTCTTTTATATCGTTTTGTACTAAATCATATCTGTTAGATTTTACCCAGCCAACATTGATAACCATATCAATTTCATCTGCTCCATCCTCTATAGCGCACTTTGCTTCGTAAGCCTTAGCTTTTGAACTCATAGCTCCTAAGGGAAAACCAACAACACTGCAAACCTTTACATTTTTATTTTTTAAAAACTCTTTTGCGTCTTTGACATAGCAAGAGTTAACACAAACACTACAAAAGTTGTACTCATCTGCCTCTTTGCATAGTTGCTTTATGCTTTTTATATCTGCATCTTGTTTTAAAAGTGTATGGTCTATATAGCCTGATAAATTTTTCATAATATTTCCTAATTTTTTTGAAAGTATAGCAAAAATAAAAGATTATTTAGATAAACTCAGTCAGTACCTAAAACAGAAGTAATTATAACATAGTGTAAGTTATGAAAGTGAGTTTATGGTGTTGTGTTTCAAATTTGAT
>JALSKH010000200.1 GCA_026988975.1 Campylobacteraceae bacterium | reverse complement strand
AAACCAAAACGCTATGTGCCTATCATCTCTGATGATATGGTGATTATGGTGCCGATGCGGTAATGGTGGTATAAAACAATATTATTATGCAGATTTCTCCATGGCGGTGTAGTCGGGGACTACACCCTACGGTTTTGACATAAAAAAAAGGGTCTAAAAAAAAGGGTTTGGCGTTGAAAATATACCCAAAATTCAAGTGGGAGTAAACTCTCCACTTCCTAACCTCTTAACAGAATTTCAAACGTGAAGTAGCGTGCCTTTGGAATTTGTTTTTTAAGTCTAGAAAATTTTTATGATATAATAGTTTTATGAAAATGACACAAGAAAAAGTACTTGCGTATTTAAAAGAACTCAAATCAGAATTAGAAGCTGAAGGTATAGAAAAACTTGCACTCTTTGGAAGTTTTGCTACACAAAACCAAAATGTATATAGTGATATAGATATAGCCATACAAAAGAAAAAGAATTTTCTTGATGAATACAATGCGTATGATTATTTAGACCTTGTATCAAACATAAAATATAAGATAAGAAAGGCACTGCACTTGCCTAGCGATGTATTTGATTTAGATAGCAAGTCTAGTTTTAAAAAGCAGATAGAAAATGAGTTGATTTATGTATAGTAAAAAGTCCAAATTGCGTGTAGAAAACATTTTAAAAAAAGTAACGTTTATCGAAAATATAGTGAAAGAGAAAGGTTCTGTCGTAGGAGCTTTGGAAGATGAGCAGAGTGCAAGAGCTGCAATTCTTATGCATCTTACTGCTATAGCAGAGCAGTTTGACAAACTCTTACATAGCGGAGAACTAGAAATATTATCACACTTTGAAAAGCAAGATATTAAAGGAAGTTATGAATTACGTAATTTCATTGCTCATGATTATGAAGGCATTGACTTTTGTATTGTTGAAGAAGTGATACAAGAGAGACTTCCTGTGATTGCTAAAAGTGCAGAGAAAGCGTTGGATGCTTAATCTTTGTGCAATAATAGTATTTTTTAAGTAGTAAAAGTTTACTTTTACACCAAATTCAAGCGGGAGTAAACTCTCCACTTCCTAACCTCTTAACAGAATCTCAAACGTGAAGTACTGTGATGCGAGTTTGCTAGATAATCTATTTATGGTATAATTATTTTATGAGTAAAATAGAT
>JALSKH010000199.1 GCA_026988975.1 Campylobacteraceae bacterium | reverse complement strand
TCTGTACATATCTAACAAAACTCATCGCATAATCAAGATAGGTATCTACACCATCTCCTCTCTCTTCTTGTACAGTTGCAAAAGTTGTATATCCATCTTTCCCACCTGCAATGTAGCTATTGGTCACAACAACATACATTTTATCAGAATCTATAAGTGACCACTCACTACTCTCTCTATCTTTTATTTCAAGATTACTTACTCTGCTATCTGCAGGTTTTGTCTCATCGATATCATATCTAAGTGCATAAGCATAAGGAAATGAACCAGTTGAGCCACCATTATCAAGATAGTTCGTTAATGCATCCTCAAGAACCTGCTTAATCTCACTTCCCTTCATTTCAATTTCAAATAAAGTATTTGCAAACGGTAAAAGCTCATACGCTGTGCCCATAGTTATATTTCCCTCAGGAACACTAATTCTCACACCTCCAGCATTTTGTATACAAGCATCAGCACGATTACTCAGATCATAAAAAGATTTAGCAACAATTGGAGCTATTTCACTACCAAGCAGAAGGGTTGAGCCATTAATGTCTCCATAAGCAACACCAGGAATTCTAATATGTGCTAACTCCTCAGCAGCTACACCGATAGTCTCAGCTTTTTTTGCATCAACTTGGTCCTTATATTTTTGAATTACTGACAATGCCGTTTCATCTTCTGGAGTAATCGCAATATTTTTACTATTTACAATATCTAAAATTTTTGCTTTTTCTACATCACTTACTTCAACTTTATTTCCATCAGCATCTTTTTGCAAAAAAGTGTCGCCTATTAAAAGTATAGGACTTCCTCCACAACTCTTTACTACTCCATTTCCATCAAATTCAACATTTAAATTTCCCAATATTTTCGCATATTGTCCAGCTTGCACTATACAAACCTTATTCCCTTCAGCATTTAAAACTTCTGTTGGATAATCTTCACTACTATCAGCAAACTCGCCAAAATCGCCCAAGTAGGTATGAGAATCTCCTCCAACTATTACATCAATGCCATAGAGTTTTTTTGCCATATCAATATCATTTTGATAACCTTGATGTGTCAATAAAATAATTTTATCTACACCTTTTGTTTTTAACTCATCTATATACTTTTGTGCTGTCTCTAATTCATTTAAAAACTCAATTTCATCACTTGGATTTGATGATTCTTTAGTCTTTTGAGAAACCGTTATCCCTATTATCCCCACATTTTCACCGCCAACTTCTTTAATCACATATGGTTTCCACATACCCTCTAAAATATTTCCAGCTTGTGGTACAACATTTGCACTAACCATAGAGATATTTGAATCTAATTTATCAATAAAAACTTTCAATGCGCTATCACCATCATCAAACTCATGATTTCCCAAAGCATAAACATCTATGCCTAATAGATTTATGGCATCTGCATCTGCATCACCCTTAAAGAGTGAATAATAAAGAGTTCCTTGGAATGTATCTCCAGCTTCTAGCATAAGAGAATTAGGATTTTTAGACCTTAACTCTTTTAGCTTTGTAACAATCCTTGGATATCCTCCTGCATCATAGTAAGTTTTTATATCATCATTAGTGTAAAAACTAAGCTGCTCACTATCTAGATGAGAGTGAGTATCATTTAAGTGAAAGAGAGATAAATTAAAATCTCCTGATATATTTTGATCACTACTTGAGCAACCGACTATTGTTAAAGAAATTAACCCAGCAATTAAATAAGCCAAACATCTTTTAAGAAACATTTTAATCCTTTTTGTAAAAATTATAAAATGTTACTATAGTTTTGTTACAAATTAATTACAAAAAATATCAAATTACCATTCTAGAATAAACTAGTAAACACTACAATAACACAAACAAAAAAGAGGTGAAATGTGAAGCAACTATCACAAAGTGAGATTCATGGAGAAGATAGGCAGTAGCATGGCTGTTATGATTACCCCTATAATGGCTCCTACAAAGAGTATGAGAATGGGCTCCAAGAGTGAAAGCATGGTGTTGATTTTATCGTCATTTTCTTCGCTATATAGCTCTGAGAGGTTTTGGAGTATCTCTCTCATCTGGCTTGTTTCTTCGCCTAGGCTTATGGCTTGTATGAAGGCATTGTCTAGTTTGTATGTCTGTTTTTTTAGTGAGTTTGAGAGTTTTTTTCCTTTTACAATCTCATCTGAGGCACTTAGAAAAAGCTTTGATATAACTCTGTTTTTGATGGTGTTTGATGAGAGCTTTACAGCTTGGACGAAGGTAACTCCTGAGTTGATTAGAACTGAGACTATATAAGAGAATTTAGCTAGTTCTGAAGTCTCTATAATTTTGCCAAAAAGAGGAAAAGAAAGTAATATTTTATCTACTGCGTATGTGAATTTTGTCATATTTTTGTACATGTAAGAAAATATAAAGATAAAAAGAAAAATAGATGTGAGTATGGTAATATAGTTGTTGTTTATATCGTCACCTAGAGCTATAACAAACTTTGTTATGGGCGGCAGGTCTTGTCCTAGTTGGTCAAACATGGAGGTTATTTTTGGAACTACGACGCTCAGCATGAAGCCAACCATAAAAAAAGATAGCACTACTATGAAAAGTGGGTATGCCATGGCACTGCTGATTTTACCTTTTATCATCTCCTGTTTTTTTAGAAAAGTTGCCATTTCTCTTAGGACTAAACCTAGAGTTCCTGACTCTTCTGCTACTTTTACGGACTGCTTATAGAAAGATGGAAGTAAAAACACTTTTTGCTGGTCGAGTGCTTGAAAAAAACTCTTTCCTTCTTGAAGTGAACTCTCTATGGAGTTAAAAAATGTTGTCATTTTTTTGTCTTCTGTGTGCTGTTGCTTTTCTAGCTTTATTGCATATACTATGGAAGATACGCCAGATTTTAGATAAATAGAAAGATTTCTGCTTATGATAGAGAGTTTTTTGGCTGGTAGTTCTTTTGTAAAAAAACTTATCTTGTTTGACTGTTTTTGCTCTGTTATATCACTATATATAAAACCTTCAGATTTTAGCTTTGCTTTTGCGTCTTTTAAATCAAACGCTTCAAGCGTTGCTTTTACTTTTTTACCCTCTTTGCTTAACCCTTTATACTTATAGAGCATTACTCATGCATCCCTACTCTTAGAGCCTCTTGCATACTTGTTGTTCCATTTTCTAGCAATGCCTCAATCTTTGAAGAGAGCAAAACTAAACCTTTTTTTTGCATAGCTTCTCTGATTTCAAAATCTTTTAGTCCATCTTTTAGCATCATCTTTACATCATCGTCAATCAAAAAAAGCTCTCCTACTGCAACTCTTCCGTCATAGCCCGTAAAGTTGCACTTTTTACAGCCTTTTGCTTTAAAGTGTTTGCCATCTGCTTCTTTGCAATTTACACAAAGTTTTCTAACTAATCTTTGTGCTAAAACACCCAACAAACTAGAGCTTATGAGAAACTCTTCTATGCCCATGTCTATGAGCCTTGTTATGGCTGCTGTTGTGTTGTTTGTGTGAAGTGTTGAGAGCAAAAGGTGTCCTGTTAGGGCTGATTGGATTGCTATCTTGGCTGTTTCGTTATCTCTTATCTCCCCAACCATAACTACATCTGGGTCTTGTCTTAGGATTGAGCGAAGCCCTAAAGAAAAAGTAAGTCCTGTTTTTGTGTTTACTTGGATCTGGTTTATACTGTTTGTTTTGTACTCTACTGGATCTTCGATGGTGATTATGTTTTTGTCTGGTGTTGAGATAGTTTTTAAAAAGGAGTGAAGTGTGGTAGATTTTCCACTTCCTGTTGGTCCTGTTACTAATATCATGCCATACGAATGAGTGAGTAGCTTCCTAAACTGAGCTGTAAGTTCCTCATCAAAACCAAGTTCTTCAAGTGTTGGTATGTTTGATGAGTCCATAAGAAGTCTCATAACTACTCTTTCTCCATTGTAGGTCGGGAGGATTGAAACTCTTATATCTAGGCTTTTCTTGGCTATTTTTATGATAGTTCGTCCATCTTGAGGTACCCTCTTTTCAGATATATCAAGATTTGAGATAACTTTGATACGGTTTACAATAAGACTTATAATATGCTTGTCTAAATCCACATGCTTTATAAGAACTCCGTCTATCCTAAACCTTACCACTCCTCTGCTTTCATGTGTCTCAATGTGTATATCTGATGCTTTTTTCTTAATAGCTTGATAAAAAAGAGAGTTTACAAACTTGATGATTGGTGCTGATTCTTCACTTGTAAGTATGTCTGAGCTTGTTTTTAAAAACTCTGAAAGAGAGATGTCGTCTTCTAAAAATTCCTCTTTGTCATCTTCACTAAAAGTGCTGTCTAGCTCATCGTCTGTTTTTTCTTCTAAGTGCCTATGGTAAAGTCTTTCATAAGATTCTTCATCTAAAAAAGCAATCTCAGTTCTCATAGGGAGTTTTGTTACAAAGCTCATACCTTCAAGAAGATGTTTCTTATCTACAATTGCATAGGGCTTTTGCTCTATCTCACACACAAGAAGATGATTTTTAACTAGCAGCTGTGCATCTATACCCTCTACATGTAGAGGGTATAAGTCTAAGTCACTAAAGAATGGTATTTTATCAATTAGCATCTTTTTTGTTACCTATAGTTTTTACAAACTCTTGTTCTATCTTGTTAAGTTTTGCTAGAGTTTTCTTTAGTTCACTCAAACTTGAGTTTTTATCTACAATATATGGTGTCAAAACAATCATAAGACTTTTTTTGTCGTTGTTGTCATCATCGTATCTAAAAAGTTGACCAAGCCATGGGATATCACCAAGAAGAGGAATCTGAGATGAGTTATCTTTGATGATTTCTTGAGTAAGACCACCGATGATAATACTCTCTCCATTTTTCACTATAGCTGTTGTTTTTATATCTCTTTTTGTGGTAGTTGGCAAACCAATTTTTATGGTTTCTTTAACACCCTCAATAGTCACTCTAACATCTAATAGCACTTTTTTATCACTTGAAATTCTTGGTTTTACTTTGAGAGTAAGCCCTATATCTTCTCTCGTGTAGTTGTTTTTTTCTACTGTTGTTGTATCGCTTGCCGTGTTTCCTTGAGTTATTATTGACTGTGTTTCTCCAACATATATGGAGGATTCGATGTTGTTTACACAAAGAAGTGATGGCTCTGAGAGTATATTTGCTGCATCGTTTGTTTCAAGAAAAGATATAGTTGCACCAAGAGCTATAGCCTGACTAACAGCAGGAACACTAAGCCCCAACCCTTTGAGGTCAATAGCTACTGGAGGACCTCCCATGTTGCCATTAAATGTAAAAAGTCCTGAAGAGTTTGATTTTCCCCCTGCTATACCATACTTTGCTCCTATTTCACTTGCTTTTTTATCGTTTACTTCCACAATCTTTGCACTCACAAATACTTGTTCTCTAGGAACATCTAGTGCTAAAACCAGGGTGTTTATCTCTTTCATCTCTTCCCCTGAAGCATAAACCATCAAGATGTTGGTCTCTTCATCAGCTGTAAAAGTCGGCTTTTTTGTATCTACTTTTGTTTTTTTACCCTTTATGGTTGGCTTGCGAGAGATGATGGAATCTAGTGTTTTAGCCAATGTTTTAGCATCAGAATTATTAAGGTGGATTATATGCAAAGAGCGTTGTGATACTTCATCTTTTTTATCTAACTTCTTTACATGTAGAAGAAGTTCATTTATAATCTTCTTTTTTGAGATAATTATAAGAGTATTTGTTCCTTCATCTGCAAAAAGGCTTATCTTTTGACTTGGCATTTTTTGGTTGTAAACACTTGTTGCTATGCTTTTTATCTTCGGAAGAACTGAAGTAACTTTTGAGTTTTTTAGAGTGTAGAACTCTATATCCATACTTTTTTGAGCATCTAATTTACGTAGAAGCCCTCTTATACTTTTTAGGTTTTTAGGATAGTCTGTTATAACCAAGCTATTTGCTTCCTTGGAGACTGCGATTTTTCCGTACTTGCTAAGTAAAAAGCGTACTTGTGTTAGCATCTGAACGGCTGAAAGGTTTTTGATACCAATTATATCTGTTTGGATTTGGTTTAGCTTACTCTCGCCTATAAATGGTGGTGATTCTCTCACTGCATCGCTACTTCTCACTATTTGCAAATAACCACTTTTAGAGTCTATTAGCGTATATCCCTTGTTTTTTAAAACACTTATGAGCAAGTCATAAATCTGAGACTTATCTATAGGTTTTATGGATATAAAATTTACTTTACCAGGTATTGCCGAAGTAAGAAGTATATTCTTATCACTTATTTTTGACACCATTTTTACAAACTCGTCTATCTTTAAATCTTTAAAATTTATCTCTATTTTTTGTGTACTTGCAAACAGTAAACTAGAAAGAACCAGTAAAGTACTAATTAATCTCATACATTATCTCCTTTGTATCTCCATCTCTTCCAAAACCAATCGTAATAGTCGTTGTGTTGTCTAAAAGATTATAATATGGCAACAAATCCATTATGCTTTTTAACTCATTACCATCTATTGTTTTTATGACATCACCTTTTTTAAGGCCCATTCTATCAAAAAGAGAGCCCTTTCTTATAAAACTCAATCTCAATCCTCCAAACTCGTTGTTACTTCTCATCTCTTGAAATCGTATATCTCTAAGTGCAGTTTGAGGGCTATTGATATATTTTTTAAAACTATCTCTTTTTATGCTTCTATATTTACTGTCAGAATCAGCTTTATAAGAAACTCTTGATTGGACTATTTTTTGCTGGGCAGTCTTTTTTACCAAATTCAGTTCTATTCGTTCTTCATTTTTTACAAAAGTAGCTGAACTACTTGTAATTTCTATAAGCTTTGCACCTTTATATTCTTCATTTAAGTCTATAAAAACTGTTTTAGAACCTTCTGCTACTATAACAAACTCTCGACCTTTTTCTATATAACAAGCTTTTAATTTCAGATTGCCTAAATGCACAGTTTTATGGGCTTTTTTAGGTTTTACTTTTTGTTTTAAAGTGGTAGTAAAAAACTTTGGAAAGCTATATTTGTAAGCACTCTTTTTATCTTCTGTATGAATTGGCTCTATTTTTGTATCTTCCAAAAAGAGAAGTCCGAAAGATATAAATATTTTTGCAACCAAAGCAGGCGCTAAAAGCCACCAAAGAAGTGAAATAAATTTTGAATTAGTAAGTAAATTCATATTTCATCCCCTCTTTTGTCTTTTTAAAGTAACTTTTAAACATAGCTTTTTTTAAATCAGATTTTTCAAAGACAACAGAACCATTTTGGTCTAAAAGAGCAACTTGACCTTTAAAATCTCCATACTCACTAACTCCAGTAAACTCTACATGTAGAGGGCCTAGTATGTTGTAAGTCATATCAAAACTATCTACTTTAAAACTTTTTAACAATAGAGCATCTTGTATGTGCACTTTGTTATAGACTAACCATAGTTTTATGTCTACTTCTTTTGCCTCTATCGATATGTCACTTTTGTTTAACTCATCTACAAAATAGTCCCACAAAAAAATTTTTGGAAAGAGCATAACAACCCAAAATAGAACAAGAAAAACAAATAAAACTATCTTTTTCATATCTTAACCTCTACATGTAGAGATATTTTATTGGCATCTCTTTTTAAATTTAATTTTTTTATCATAAGATTTGAGTTTAGTAGCATCTTTCCAAGTCTATTTAGTGTCTGTTTTGTCAAATTTTTAAATGCCAGTGTATATATACCTCTGTTCTTGCTATATACTGATGGGTTAAATCTTTTTTTTATACTTTCTAAAAGTTTTTTGTCTTCTTCTTTATTTTTCCATTTTCTCTGCAAGGATATAAGTTTATCAGCCTGTTTTGTATAGGCTTTAAAGCTTTCTATATCTTGTATGTAGTTTTTCTCAAGTTTTTTGGAGTAAACCAATAGCCCTAAAAACAAAATAAGCATAGTTAGTATTGTTTGTACTTTTCTATTGTGTATCATAGGTTTGTTCCTATTGCTATAGTTGATTTTGGGTTTTTAGATAAGTACTTTTTAAACTCAGCTTCTCTTTGTTTACTATTAAGTTTTACAGAGTAATCTAGCTTGTTTTTTGAAAAAACAATACTTTTAAAAGACTCATTTTTGTTTAGTTTAAACTTGTTTATGTAGTAGATACTCTCTCTTAAATCATTTTGCTTTTTGTCTATGCTTTGAAGTTCGTCTTGCATACTTTTTAGCTCAAAACTTGTTTGAGGGAGATTATTTTTTTCTATAAAATCTTCTTTTTGAACTTGAAGTTGATTTTTAGATTTATAAGTTTTTACTATGTCTAAAATAACTACAGAGTTTAAAAGAAGCACAATCCAAATCAGCATATTTAACTGTTTCGGCTCAATTTTTATATTTTGGAGTTGTTTTGAATATATATAGTTTTTTGTAAGTTTTTTGTTTTTTATGACACTCTCAAGAAGTATATCTGAATCTATAAAGTTCAAACAAGTATATACTAAAACACCATCCAAACTTACTAATCCGCAAGTTTCATTAACTTTTAAGGAAATATCGTTGCCCAAAAACTCACTTTGAGCCAAGTAAATCTTGTCTACAAAAGATATACTTATGCCTAGTTTTTTTAGGTTTTCTTTTATATCATCTAAATTATAAGCGGTAACTATGTAGTCATTTTTAGATATTTTAAAAACCATATACTCAAAGTCTCCACTAGGCAACATACCATCAAACAAAGATGGTGCCATTTTTTTTACCTCATAAGAAAAGTTTACATTTAAAGTAACCCTTTTTGTCCAGTAAAATTCTGGAGATAGTATAAGATTTGATTTTGAAACTATTGGCTTATCAA
>JALSKH010000198.1 GCA_026988975.1 Campylobacteraceae bacterium | reverse complement strand
GGAGACAATGGTTTTGAAATTCCACTCTACTATCTATTGTTTTTGGCACTCTTTGCTTCATTTGGAGCTGGAAAACTTTCTTTAGATCACCTCTTATTTGGTGATGAACAATAAAAAATACATAAGGGTAATAACTATGAAACAAACATTACAACCCGGAGTGCTACTTTTAGGTGCACTTACTTTATCATTAACGCTTCTATCTGCCGAAGGAAAATGCGGAGACGGAAAATGCGGAGACGCAAAAAAAGAGATGAAGTCTAACTCTGGAAAATGTGGTCAAGATGGAAACAAAACTGAAAAAAAAGTACCTAAAAAAGGAAAATGTGGTCAAGGAAAATGTGGCTAATTTACCCAATTAATTTTTTGCTCTCTATCTCTTTAACTTAAAGTATAGAGAGTTCCACATTTTCTTCACAAACATTGTATACTATAGCTTCACTTTTAACAAGGATACACTTATGCAACATCTATATATAATTACACTCATATTTTTCTTTTTTTCTGCCTGCGGAAACCAAGAACAAAAAAGTACAAATGAAGCACAGAACATACAAAGTTCAACTCCAAAAAGAGATGCTCTTCTACATGAACTTAAAGCCAAAGAAATTGCTTTAGAGAAAGCAAGACTTGAAGCAAAAGTAGCCAAAGAGCAACTTTTAGCACAACGGTATGCAAAAAAAGAGGCATTCATTAAGAAAACACAAGAGGAACAACAGAAAAATGAACATGAAAAACTTTCAAAAATAGGTATAACCATAGAAGAAAATAAAATTATCATCGATACCAATACAACAAAAGATTTTTTTCAAAATATCGGAAAAAGTATAAACTCTAAACTTAAAAAAATTACACAAGATTTAGAAGAAGGTTCAATTCGTGAACAAGATGCAGGTATTAAAATAGATAAAACGCATATTAATATTGATCTCAACCAAAGTAAAAAATTTTTAGAGGGTTGGGCAAAAAAGATGCAAGGATTTGTAAAAGAATTTGATACTATCGCAAAACAGGTAGATACTGAAGTAGAAAAAATAGACAACACAACAATAAAAGGAAACTAATGCAACAGATAGATATGAACTCCGAGGAATTTCAAGCTGAGATGGAAAAAACGACCAAGTTTGTAAACAAAGTCTACAATCAATTTGGCTGGGTACCCAACCCCAATGAAGAGGT
>JALSKH010000197.1 GCA_026988975.1 Campylobacteraceae bacterium | reverse complement strand
TAATTGATCCTAGTAATGGGCTTAGTTTAAACAATTCTACAAATAGAAATGCTTGCTATAGTTGCCACCCAGGTGCAGCAACTCAGTGTTTAAGAGGAGCAATGGGAAGTGCAACTGATGGTAGTGGAAATCAAATAATACAATGTCAAAGTTGTCATGGTAAAATTTCAGATGTTGGAAATAAAAACAGAGTAGGTTGGTTGGATGAGCCAAATTGTCAAGTTTGTCATCAAAATGGGCAAAGATATGAGTCAGCTTTAGTTAACGGATCTCTAAGAGCTGTCGTTGACAATAGATTTGCAACAAATCCAAATACTCCTAGTGTTGGAACAAGTTTGTATAGATTTAGTACCGGACATGGAAAATTACAGTGTTCATCATGTCATGGTTCAACACACGCAATATTTCCTACTAGTCATCTGCAAGATAATATAATAAGCACACAAGTGCAAGGCCATAGTGGAACAATAGCAGAATGTTCAACTTGCCATACTACTGTTCCTAAAACAACAAATGGTGGCCCTCATGGCATGCATACGGTAGGGCAGGGTTGGATTAGTTCACATAAAAAAGTAGCAGAATCAAATCCTGCTCAATGTAAAATATGCCATGGAAACAATTATAGAGGCTCTGTTTTGTCAAAAACATTTGCTAGTAGAACATTTAGTGTTGAACATGGAACAAAAACTTTTGCGAAAGGACACGAAATAACATGTTATGATTGTCATAATGGACCAAATGGTGATTAGAATATAATATAAAAAATGTTACAATAGAAGCACAGGAGGCAAGTTTTGTCTTCTGTGTAAATTTTATAAAAGATATGTAAATATGATTAAGATAGGACTATTACTGGTTTTCACTATGGCTTTACTTGTTGCTAAAACACCAGCTGATTTGGTTAAAGAGATGTATCAAACCTCTGATCCTGAACAAAGAGCTAAACTTATGAATGAAGTAAAGAAAAAATTAGCACAATTAAATGAAATCGAAAGAGAAAATAAACTGAAAGATCTTCGCTTGCAATTTGAAAATAAACATGAAAGTTCTAAAACAGATAAAGAAAATACCAATCAAGAACAATCCTACAGCAATGGAAATAGCGGTGCCAACGCTGGAAATGAAAACAATGGTGGTGAAGGTGGAAATGACAATGGTGACAATGGTGACAATGGTGGTGATGGTGGTGATGGTGGTGATGGTGACTAATCTTATTACCGCACCAACTAAATACCCAAAAATTTGGGTATTTAGTTGGTGCGGTAATAATAATTATAATTTTTTATGCTGTTTTTAAAAGGTTAGATACTTATACAAAGTATAACAATGTCAAGCAAGTTATTATTTGTCGCACCAGTTACGATAAGTTCTCCTGTTTTTGCAAAATAACTATTTGAGTTAAAGTTTTCTAAATAATCACAAATTTCTATCTTTTTCTCTCTTGCAATTTCTAAGCTTTTATCATCAATTATAGCGCCAGCAGCAGTTGAGTTGCCATCGATTCCATCTGTCGCCGCACTTAAAAATGTTAGACGGAGTCCTGGTTTTAAGAGACTTAAGAAGCTCAAACATAGATGCTGGTTTCGTCCGCCTTTGCCGTTTCCCTTTACGACCACTGTTGGCTCGCCTCCAAAAAGATAACACTGTTTTTTATTTTTATTGGATAGTGAAAATTTCATCAGTTTTTTGGCAACATCAAAAGTATCACCGGAAATTTTTTCTTTTATAATGGTTGTTTTTATACCATGCGTTCGAAGTATATCTTGTGTCTTTTGCAAGACGATATCATTTGAGCCCAATATATGATGAGTTATATTTTTGTTTTCTTTTTTTGGTGTCTCTTTATGATGCCCAAGAGAGCCATTTTCTAAAAATATTTTGATACTTTGTGGTATTTTTGCAAAAATTTTGTGTTTTTTTAAAGCTCGCAAAGCGTCATCATATGTACTTGCATCAAAATACAAAGGGGCAGAACCGATAGAGTGCAAATCATCATTTATCACATCGGAAAGAACCAAAACAACACCTTTGGCTTTTGTGTAAGCGGCTAGTTTACCACCTTTTATGCAAGAGAGATGTTTTCTTACGCTATTTATCTCTTCTATCGACATTCCAGCTTTTATCATCAACGATGTGACTTCTTGAAGTTCCTTTAGTGTGATTTTATCTTCCGGTTGTTCTAGCATTGCCGAAGTTCCACCTGAGAGTAAATAGATAAAAAAATCATTTTTGCCAAAACTTTGCAACATACTTTTAAAGCAAAGTGCAGTTTTAACACTTTTTTCCTCAGGAAGAGGATGGGAGCTTTGTATATATTTATAATTATTATTTTTCTCTTCATACGGATAAGCCCCAACTATGACTGTCTCGTTGATTTTTGATCCCATTATCTCATTCATTGCATTTGCCATAGGAATTACAGCTTTCCCTGAACCCAAAAGATAGATATTTTTATAAAGATTCAAATCATAAAGTTTACCCTTTATGGAAAGTAAATTATTTTGAAGAGAGCATTGTTGTTTTATAAGTTTATCGGGTGCAACTTCTGCTAAAACTTCTTTAAATACTCTTTTTAACATGGTTTTATTTAGCATTATATTATCACCTCTACATGTAGAGCTCTAAACAGCTCAAATATTTGTTTTTGTCTAATTATACTAAAAAAGAGCATGTCAAACGCGTATCTGTTTATTAATTTATGCTTTTTGTGATAAAATGTAACAAAATTTTACCGGAGATTCAAATTGAATAAAAAACTTAAAAAAACAGAGCTTATACTTGAAAAATCTTTGGTGCTATTTTCTCAAAAAGGTTTTTATAGTACCACAATCCCAGATATAGCAAAAGCCATGGATATGAGTGTTGGAAATCTGTATAACTATTTTTCATCCAAAGAGGAGCTCGCAAGAAGTGTCATAAAGTACTCTTCAGATATCTTGGGAGCTAAGATAAGAGAGATAAATGAGCAAGATATAGATACTGGGCAGAAGATTCACGCTATCGTAAAACTCTACTTTGATATGGCGATAAATCAGCCTGAACATATAGAATTTTTTCTAAGAGTCTATTTAGCCAACAAAGAGGTTTTCAAAGATGGGTGTGAGGGTATGGTTTGCGTGGCATCTTTTGTGACTGAGCTTATGATATTTTTTGAAGAGGGTGTTAAGAGAAAAGAGCTTAGAAATCAAAACTTTTTCTCAGCATTTGGTCTTTTTATGGGTTATCTAGGTGGTTTTGTCTTCCTAAACGGTGAGGGAATTCTTGATGATAAACTTGAAAATTATGTGGATGATATCTCTGAAAATATATATAGAGCATTGAAAATATAATTTGTTGTGAAAAAAAGATATAGATATAAGATAGAGGGCATAGTCCAAGGTGTCGGATTTCGCCCTTTTGTATATCAAACTGCACTTAGCAATGCACTTTTTGGATATGTGTTAAATGATTCAAATGGTGTAGAAGTTGAAGTCGAGGGCAGGTTAAAAGATTTAAAAAACTTCGATGCCACTCTTCACTCTCATCTGCCGCCACTCTCAAGAGTTGATTTTATCGACAAAGTAGAGTTAGAGCCTTGTGGCTATATTGATTTTGAGATAAGAAAAAGTGGTGAAAAAGAGAGTAAATCCACTCTAATCTCTCCAGATATGTCCATTTGTGATGATTGCTATAGAGAGTTAAAAGATACAAGCAACTTCAGGCATAACTACTTTTTTATCAACTGCACAAACTGTGGTCCAAGATACTCCATAATCAAAACAGTGCCTTATGATCGAGTAAATACCTCCATGAGTAAGTTTGTCATGTGCAAAAAATGCGAAAGCGAATATAAAAATCCACTAGACAGAAGATACCATGCCCAGCCCATTAGTTGTGCTGATTGTGGTCCAGAGCTATTTTTAAGGAGTATTAAAGGCGATTTGATAGCCAAAAATTTTTCAGCGATAGAAAAACTAGCTTTATTGATACAAAAGGGAAATATAGTCGCGATGAAAGGTATGGGCGGATTTCATCTCATCTGCGATGCTTCAAATGACGATGTTGTCTCAAAACTCAGAGAGAGAAAAAACAGGCCTACAAAACCATTTGCCGTTATGTTTGAGAGTATAGACGATATCAAGAAAAATTGCCATCTATCTTTGAGCGAAGAGAAGATGATCACCTCTATACAGCGACCAATCGTACTGGTAAAAAAGAGACTAAAGCAGAATCTAAGCAGTAAAATAGCACCATATATAGATAGATTGGGCGTATTTTTAGCCTACACACCTCTACATGTACTGCTTTTGGAAAAACTCAAAAATCCCATCATAGCAACGAGTGCAAATCTTTCTGGGGAGCCGATCATTACCGATGCAAATGAGCTAAAGAGTTCACTTCACGGCGTGGTTGAGTATTATCTGGATTATAACAGAGAGATAGTAAACGCTAGTGACGATAGTGTCTTGCAGATGATTGGAGAGAGAACTTTGATGATGAGATCTTCGCGAGGTTTTACGCCCACAAGTTTCAGATATGAATCTGGTCAAAAAAAGCATATCTTAGCTGTTGGTGCGCATCAAAAAAATTCAATAGCACTATATCTGAACAATCAAATCATCCTTAGTCCATATATCGGAGATTTAGATAGTATAAAAAGTTGTGAATTTTTTGAAAGAACACTGGAAGTTTTCAAAAGACTTTATGATTTTTCTCCTGAAGTGATAGTTTGCGACAAGCACCCAAACTACTTCACTACAAACTGGGCAAAAAAGCAGGGAGTAGAGCTGTTTCAAGTCCAGCATCACTATGCTCATATACTCTCATGTATGTTTGAACATAACATAGATAGGGAAGTTTTAGGAGTTGCATGGGATGGGACAGGGTATGGAGATGATAGCACTATATGGGGAGGAGAGTTTTTTGTATGTGACAGAAAATCATACAAAAGAGTTGCCTATTTTGAACCATTTTCACTTTTAGGAGGAGATAGAAGTATCAAAGATATAAAGAGAGTGGCATTGTCTATGATTTTTGATTTAGAAAAAGATGACAATGGCGACTCTTTTGAAGAGTTTAAAAAGCTCTTTGAGCCTAGTGAAATATCTCTGTTGAAACAGATGTATCAAAAAAATATAAATTCTCCAAAATGTAGCTCAGTAGGCAGGATTTTTGATGCAGTTGCTGTTTTTAGTGGTGTTTGCCAAAGTGTCACATATGATGGTGAAAGCGGACTTATCATAGAGAGTCTATATGATGAAAATATAAAGGATTGTTATGAAATCTATCTCGATGGTGAAGTTATCAGATACAAACACATCTTTAAAGAGATGGCAAAAGATAAAAATCCAACTCTCATAGCCACAAAATTCATAAACTCTTTAGTGGATATCTTCTTTAAAATCACTCAAAAATATGATTTGGATATAGTAATAAGCGGAGGAGTTTTTCAAAATCGAACACTTTTGGAAAGATTACTAAAAAAGAGTAAAAATATATACTTCCCACACAAGATACCCATAAATGACGGAGGCATAGCGATAGGGCAACTATATGCCTACATGTAGAGTGTCTGTAATATCTCCTTTTGCTCACTCTTTTTATAGTTAAACTTGAACTCTATCTCTTTTAGGTAGTAAAAAAAGTTTTCTCTTTTTATGCCTTTGTATTTTAGTATGGAGTTTTCAAAAAATATCCAGAATTTTGTGATTAGATTATCTAGTTTTTGGATCTTTGCGATTTTATTAAGCATTAAAAACTTTGAAAATTCATTGTAATAATTACCCTCTAATCCATCATTTAAAAACTCATTTTTATATCTACTCAAGCTTGGCATGAGGATATTGTAAATCATATCGTCATAATGAAAAGTGAGAAAATTTTGAGCATCAAAGATATTTTTACCCGCTCTTTTTTTACTCTTTTCGAGATAAACATACTCATCATACTCCACAACTCTGTTGCTCTCGTATCTCTCTTCAAGAAAGTTAGATACCAATTTTCTATATAGATCATATCTGTTTTTTATCGTTTCATAATTCAAATTCAACTCCAAAGATGCCTCTTTTGCACTTAAATCATCACAAAAAGCAGCTATAATATCTATATCTCTTTGTAATTTAGTTGGGCTAAATTTAGCTCTGCATGTAGAGCATTTTAGTTGATTTGATTTTAGTTTATATAGTTTGGTACTATTGCATTTTGGACATCTCATAATGATATGGTACCAAAAACAGATAAGAAATAGATAAATTAATTTAACTTTTATCTCTTAATGTGTAAAATACTGAATAAAAATTCATTTAGAAAGGAAAAAAGATGCATATAGCAGACGGTTATCTCTCGCCCCAGACTGTTATTGTCTCATTCGCCGTGGCAACTCCACTTTGGATATACGCTTTTAAAAGATTGAAATCCGAGTTAAATGAAGAGACCATCCCGATGATAGGGGCTCTTAGTGCTCTTAGTTTTGTCATCATGATGTTTAACATCCCGATTCCAGGAGGCACGAGCGGTCATGCTGTGGGTGCGACGCTTATCGCTATACTCATAAACCCTTGGATAGCTTTTATCAGTGTGTCGCTTGTCTTGCTTATCCAAGCTGTAATTTTTGGAGATGGAGGTATATCAGCTTTAGCTGTAAACTCACTCTCTATGGGCTTTGTAGCTTCGTTTAGCGGATATTATCTGTTTTTGTTACTTAAAAAGTATAAATTTGCACCATTTATAGCAGGGTATCTCTCATTGGTTGCGGCCTCGTTTTTTGTTGGATTGGTTTTAGGAATTCAGCCTCTTTTTTGGAGCGAAGATGGGCGTCCATTGTACTTTCCTTTTGGGCTAAATATCTCAGTTCCTATGATGGTAGGAGCTCATCTCTTGTTTGGTATAGCGGAGGGAACTTTTACACAACTTATATATATGCTTATGCATAAGAGCGAGGAGAGAGTTTATGAAGTATAAGATATTTATGATTTTAGGCACTTTGGTTCTACTTGTGCCTTTAGGTCTTTTGAGCGATTCACCTGCTTGGGGAGAGTGGGAGAGTGAGTATTATATGAAAATTTTAGGTTTTATACCAAAAGGCATAGCTGATGCAAAGGGGATAAAACCTCTGCTTCCTGATTACTCGCTTGGAAGTTCTCATCCTGTGCTTTGGTACTATGTAAGTGCACTTTTAGGGGCTGGTCTTATCTATATCATTATGCTAATGCTATCTAAAATCGGAACTAAAAATGCTAAATAGAGCCATATTTTTTATAGGTTTTTTTCTTATATTGTGGTTAAAAGATATATCCTATCTGTTTGTGGCTTTTAGTATCGTCTCTCTTGTTTGTTGGAGAGATTTTTGGATACTCTCTAAAAAAGTCTTCAAATCAGTCGCTTTTTTTAATGCAGGCATAACTTTAGGTTATCTGATTTTAGCTTTTTACAAGGATATTTCACCTTGGTACTATATCGTTTATATTAACCTAAAGGTCTTTACTATCACACTTTTTATGTTTTGGTTTTTTAAAAGAGTCAGTATCGTAGAATTTTTCTCTTTCTCTAAAGAGATGAGCTATATCCTAAGCATAACTCTCTCTCAAATATACTCATACAAAAAGAGTTTTGAAGACTTTAGGCTGGCATATCGTGCTAGATTTGTAAAGAGTTTTAGACAAAGAGAGAAGGATTTTATAGCAGTAGTTTTTAGTTATTTTTTAAAAAAATCCATGAGTGACTCACACCAAAGAGTGTTGGCCATGAGAGCAAGGGGATTTTTTGATTGAGTTAAAAAATGCAATATTCAGTTATGAAGACAAAGTAGCACTCGATGGTATAGATTTGAGTATCAAAAAAGATGAAAAGGTAGTGCTTTTAGGAAGCAACGGAAGTGGAAAATCAACTCTTTTAAGACTTTTAGCAGGTCTGTACTTCTGCTCAAAAGGAGAGTATCTTTTTGATGGAGAGCTCGTGAATAAAAAAAGAGCAAACAAGGAGTTTAGAAAAAGAGTCGGAATTTTGTTTCAAAACCCGGAGAGTATGATATTTAATCCGACAGTATTTGATGAGATAGCCTTCTCGTTGAGGGAGTTTGGATTTGATACCATAGAAGATAGGGTATTGCAAATCTCAAAAGAGTTCGAGATAGAAAATCTTTTGAAAAAGCAACCACTAGAACTTAGTGGCGGCGAAAAACAGAAGGTGATGCTAGCTTCCATCTTAGTTTATGAACCAGACATTCTTCTTTTGGATGAACCAACAGCATCGATGGATCCGAAATCATCTGGTTGGTTTGTTGACTTTATGATAGATATAAAAAAATCTGTTGTAATCGCCACGCATGACCTGAATCATGCCTATGAGATGAGCGAGCGAGCAGTGGTTATAGATGAAAACCATAAAAAGATATTTGATGGAGATATAGAGGTTTTGCTAGAGGATTTAGATTTGCTACAAAGGGCAAATCTGATTCATAAACATAAAATAAGAAAAAATTTTTATGATACAAAGTATCATTTACATAACAAGGAGTAAGATATGTGTGCAGATTGCGGTTGTAGTATAACTGATGGCGGGGCACATGAGCACCATCACGAACATCATCATATACATGATAATCCACAACTAAATGACAAAAAAACGGTGGAAATTATAACAAAGATACTGGATAAAAATGATCACGAAGCAGATCACAACAGAGAGCATTTTGACTCTCACGGAGTTTTGTGTATAAATCTCATGAGTTCCCCCGGAAGTGGTAAAACAACTCTTTTGGAGTCATTAGTAGCTAAAAGTGATCTTAAGTTTTGCGTAGTTGAGGGGGATCTTGAGACAAATAAAGATGCAGATAGACTAAAATCAAAAGGCATCCAAGCACAACAGATACAGACTGGTTCAGCCTGTCATTTAGATGCTTTTATGGTTCACAAAGCTCTTCATCATCTTGATATGGACAGCGTCGATGTCTGTTTTATAGAAAATGTAGGCAACCTTGTCTGTCCAGCTAGTTATGATGTTGGAAGTCATCTAAATATAGTCTTAGTTTCCATTCCTGAGGGCGAAGATAAGATAGCAAAATACCCGGTTATGTTTGAAAGAGCAGATTTGATTCTTTTTACAAAAACAG
>JALSKH010000196.1 GCA_026988975.1 Campylobacteraceae bacterium | reverse complement strand
CTAACTGCACTGTTGAATCTTTAAACTCTTTTGTATATTTGTTTTTCTTCATCTTTTCCACCTTTTCATACTTTATTTTAGCTTAGAATTGCTTATATTCTTTGTATGAAATAGTGTAGCCAGATCACATACCAGGTAGTAGCATAAAAGGAGTGTTGGACACTATTTTACATATATACTCTGCTCCTGAAGTATCTTCTAGTGAAGAGAGACAAAAGGTTGTAGTTTCAGATGCTTTGTTGCTAGATGGTGGTGTCGAGATAGGATATAGTTATAGAAAACACAGATATAAACAGGAAAATGGAAAAGGAATACCTCAAATGGTAGAGATTGTAAAGCCAAATTCTACTTTTATCTTAAGCATAGATAGCAATCAAAACTTTGATGATATAAAAGCATACGCAAAAAGATACTACGAAAAAAGAGGCTTTTACAAAGAAAACAGTACAAGTTTTGTCTTAAGAATTGGTAGATATTGCGGTAAAGAGTATATGGTAGATAGCATGCAAAATCTTAAAAACAGTTATGGTAAACCTCTAGCCACACACTCTTTATACTTTAGTGATACACTCAAAAGTAAACCTTTTGGCTGGATAAAACTAGAGCTTATCTCATCTGAAATATTTGAACAAAATTTAAAAATTATAGCATCTAAAGAGAAGGTGCAACTTGAGCAAAAAATCATAAAGCATGCATCTGTGCTAGATATTCTCACAAAGGAGAAAGAGAAGCAAAAACAAAAAGCAGAAGCCTTAGAGAGATCAAAAAAAGAGGAATTAGAAAAAAAGCTAGCAGAGAAAGCCGAGCAAGAGGCAAAACTTGCAAAAATGTCTCCAGCAGAGAGAATAATAGAGAGCTATGCTGACCTAGCGTCGCTTATCAACGATATGAAAGCAGATAAGATAGAAAATTTTGCAGAGATAAAAATGGAGTTGGCAACAAAAGTAAAAGCAGAGTTACAAAAAAATCCAAAAACTTGGGAAAGGGCTAAACAAAAAGCTCTAAAAAGAAAGGAGTATATAGAGAGTTTACTAAACTCATAAGAAAACGGACAAAAAATGTCTATATGAAAGTTTATAATTCTTATATCTTTTTTAGGGGTTTATCATGAATATTTTTGCTAGAGCATTAACACCGTTGGTGGCTGAATTTTTACCTGCTATCTTTAAAACTGTCATATTTTTTATAGGAATAATCGCCTTGATAGGAGTTTTATTTCGATGAGTGACACCTATCTCATAGCTTATGACATCTGCGATCCTAAGAGACTAGCAAAAGTTGCAAAACTTGCCTACTCTTTTGCACTAGGCGGTCAAAAGTCAGTGCTAGAATCTCCTATGTCAAAAGCTGATTTGAGAGAGTTTGTGAAAAAAATCTCTCAAATCATCAAGGATAAAGACAAAGTAAATATCATACCTACTCAGAACAAGCCATTGCTGTTTGGAAAAGCCAAATCTATAGAGTATTTTGATGGAGTTATAATAGTATGAAGATTTCAATCATAGATAAAAAAGATATAGATATTTCTGTAGAAAACAGTACCATAAAATGTGATGATATAAAACTACCATTTAAACTTGTAGATACTCTCATAGTGGTAAATAGTGCTAAAATATACTCAAAAGATATCATCAAGATAGCCGACAACGGAATAAATGTGATTTTTCTAAACTCCTATTCAAACAAAAGTGCCATAATCCAATCAACCAATCCAAAATCTGCGGATTTAAAACTCAAGCAGTATAATGCACTAGAAAAAAGAGTTGAAATAGCAAAATATATAATACAAGAGAAGATACTTAGGCATGCTATCCAACTAAAAGAAAATGGTATAGATTTGGATACAACAGATTACATCGACACTCTACATGTAGCAAACAATATAGAGACGATACTAGGCATAGAGGGAAGTTTTGCAAGGGAATATTTCAAGCACTATTTTAGACTCATACCGCTAAAATTTCACAAATCAAAAAGAACAAAAAGACCACCTCTTGACCCAGCAAATGCACTATTGTCATATTTTTATTTCATGTTATACAACATAATTTCTACAAAACTTATATCCTATGGATTTGAACCAAGCATAAGCTATCTTCATACACCTTTTAGAGATCATATGGCATTAAGTTCAGATTTGCTTGAGTTGTATAGGGAGCAAATTAATCAACTTGTTATATCTCTTTTTAAAGAAAAGGTGATAAACATCAACCATTTTCAAAAAAGAGGAGGTGTATATCTAAAGTATGATGGCAAAAAAGCACTCCATAGATCACTTATGGAGTTATGGCAAAAACTAGACCCAAAAATCAATGCCGAAATAGCAAATCTGAAGGCTATGTTGTGATAAAAAAAGAGTTGATACTTAAAGATAAAAACATAAAGATCAAACTCCACAAAGAGTATCTTGAATTTACAAAAGATTCAAACTATATGGTTATCGCATATAAATTTATAGCAAATGTTTATCTAAACAAGTTGGCAAATATACCACTAAATCTGCTTGTATCTCTTGCATCAAAAGTTCCACTTTTTATCATAGATCATAACGGATATGTGATAGCCGAGGTAAAACATGCATAAAACTGATTTTATAATCTCTTACGACATCAGCTCAGAAAAAAGACTTGCCAAGATATCGAGATATACAGAAAAAAATGCCTTAAGAATACAAAGATCAGTCTATCTATGTAGCGATATAACCAAAGACAAAATGTGTGAAATCCTCCAAAATCTAGTAAATATGATCGATCCAAAAGAGGATGACTTGAGAGTTTACAACATAAAAAAAGGCTCCATAAATCTAAAAAGTGCTGTAGATATAGACAATGCGATGGTCATTTCATAAAAATTTAGCTATAATCCAATGTTCTTTAATATACAACTGTCAAAAAAAGAAAAAAACAAGTCTAAGTTTTCTTTAATATTTAATATAATCTTAAAAACCCTATATTTAGGAGTTTTAAGATTTAAAAAACCAAGATTTCTTACTTTAAAGTTATTTTTAAGAAAATATGCTACCATTTCAAGGGAAAAAGAGCTATTACATAAAGACCCGATTTCAAGGGGATTGAGACTAAGAGCTAAAGAGAGCTTAACAGCTTCGATTCATTACATAAAGACCCGATTTCAAGGGGATTGAGACTAACTCATTCTCAGTAAATGCAACAAGCAATGCTATTATTACATAAAGACCCGATTTCAAGGGGATTGAGACCTATCATCTGTTTTTCTTTTTTTTCCTCTTCCATAATTACATAAAGACCCGATTTCAAGGGGATTGAGACTCTAAATTTTCCATATTCAAACTCATTTCCTTTATTACATAAAGACCCGATTTCAAGGGGATTGAGACATTTTATCTGCATAGCTTATTGCTATACGGTTTATAATTACATAAAGACCCGATTTCAAGGGGATTGAGACTCCAATATATTCTTTAAATATATCATGGTTTGGATTACATAAAGACCCGATTTCAAGGGGATTGAGACCTAACTCTTTGCCATCTGATTCAGCTTTTGCTTGGAGATTACATAAAGACCCGATTTCAAGGGGATTGAGACTTTTCTATTTTTTCTGTTTTCATAATTATTCCCCTATTACATAAAGACCCGATTTCAAGGGGATTGAGACTAGATTTAAGATTCTGTTTTATAGCTTTTAGCAAAATTACATAAAGACCCGATTTCAAGGGGATTGAGACCCTGCTTTTAATTATTTCAAAGTCTTCATCATCATTACATAAAGACCCGATTTCAAGGGGATTGAGACTTGATTATTAAATCTTTAGTTGTCATTTCGTCCTCCTAATTACATAAAGACCCGATTTCAAGGGGATTGAGACCTGACTGCTTCTTGAAAACTATTAATCTCAAATTACATAAAGACCCGATTTCAAGGGGATTGAGACTTGCGAGATATTTAATCCCGCTTTCTGTTTTGTTTATAGCTTATTACATAAAGACCCGATTTCAAGGGGATTGAGACCCTTTTGCATATCTATCGGACTACATGTAGTGAATTACATAAAGACCCGATTTTAAGGGGATTGTGGGACATAACTCTATGATTCACTTGTATTTGCATCTTTAATCTAAGCAAATTTGATGGACTTAACACAATCTATCAAAAACTTTATGCTTTAGAAGATGAGATAGAAGAAGTTATTGATTTGAGATGGAGAGTTTTTAGTGGCTTAATTTTCAGCCACTAAAATATCAAGATGCTTGCCCTTTTAGTGCATTATTAATAAAGCCGGGAACTTCATCTAAATTTCCTGTGTCTATTTTTTTTCTAACTTTTTTCCGTGTTTTTTTGCTGAGGAGAGTGCCTGCATTAAAAAACTTTTATTCACTGACCTTACGCACTATAAGCACACCTAGGTGTGTTTATAGTGCGTAAGGTCAGTTACTTAGATATATTGTGCTGACTTATAGCAGAAATGATATTTTATTTGACATTTTTTGTCCAATTTATTTTGTATAATCTCTTAAATTTTAGAAAAAGGATGGAAAAGATGAAAAAAAGTTTTCAATTCATAGTACTGCCTGTTGCTGTTATGGTGTTTGCTGGATGTGCTGGCAAGATGGTCAGTGTTAAAGATTTGAGTAAAAGAGATGGTTTGATGCAAACTATTACAATCAACGCTCCAAAGGGTCTATTTAAAGCTGAAACAAAAAATAAAGCAAATACTTTTGCTTTGCAAAATGCAGCTGAAGCGACTATAAAACATGGTTTTAAGTATTTTAGTATTGACTTGCCTGTAGGCATATCTAACACTCACGGTAGTCTCGTAGGTAACGCAAAAGAGTTTATAAAAACATGTAACACTAACTCAACTGCAAAAAATCTAGGCATATCTTTGTTGATTCCACTTCCTATAGTTGTCTCTATAAATGATAAGTGCAAGATAAGCAACTCAAATGGTCATGGTATCATAAGAATTATTTCATATAAAAAGAGACCTTTGAATTTTATATCTTATGATGCTCAAAGTGTTTTGGACTATCTAAAAGCAAAAAAGCTTTATTATAGAGTGCCGAGTGGTGAATATGAAGAGAAGTAGGATTTTACCACTCCTGTGTTTAGTGGTGTTTGCAGGGGGTTGTGCAACCTCCGCACTCCAAACTAAAGTTGCTATGACGAGGACTATAGTATTGCTTCCAACAAACAAGAATAGAACCATATATATCAAGTTTCAAAATAACGCTTTGAGTGGAATGAAATTAAAACCTCTTTTGATTAAAAAACTTGAAGATAGAGGCTACAAAGTAGTTTATAATATAAAAAATGCTCTATATTTTGTAAATATAAATATCTTATTTGCAAACAATACAAAAGAGAAATATGCCATAAAAAATGCAACAAATCTTGGAGTAGTTGGTGCGGTCATCGGCTCTTCTGTAAAAAGGAGCTTTAAATCTGGAGCTATAAGTGGTGTTGCTGCAGCATTAGGGGCAGCAGCTGTATCTAGTGCTACAGAAGATGAGATTTATGAAGCTATTATCGATATAAGCGTAAAAGATAAGTTAGGTCTTATGCAAAAAAGTAGAATCTTCGCTACCGCTAGAAAGATGAATTTAAATCTAGAAGAGGCTATGCCATCACTAGAGGATAAAATTTCGACACAAATAGCTCAAATCTTCTAACTAGACATTTTATGTCTATATTATAGATTATAATTTCTCTATCAAACAAACTAGAAAGGAAGAGAACAGGATGAATAATAACTCAAATATAGGACCATACTGGGCAGTTGATTCACAAGAGATGTTGTTGGGTTTAGCTGTTTTTGGATTTATAATCCTGCTTCCTGTTTTGCCTTTGACTATATTAGGCTGGTATATCGGCTCTGATATCATAGGCAATAATTTTGCAAAATGGACACTATCTATTGTGTTTAGTCTTGCAGGATATGTGGCGATTGTTGTGATAGAAGAGAAGAAGGACAAACCATCCGTTGCACTGTTTATATTTTTAGAATACTACTTTTTAGACATAGTAACATCACTACAGGCGGGGAGACCGCTTCTTATGGTAGAGATAGTAAAGGCTATCATATCTTGGGGACTATCAAATTCTTAAAAATTATGATAAAATTTTGAAAATTAAGAAGGTAAAAAATGTCTAAGATTTTGATAAGTTCCATTGGGACAGGAAATATAAAAAAAGATAGCGATGAAGACTATTTTGATACCAAATACATAATAGATGGAAAAGAGTATGAGGACTCTTTGACTGCGAAAGTTTTGATACACCACTACAACATAGATAAAGTTTACTTTATAGGAACAAATAGGTCTATGTGGGATAATATATACTACTACTTCAATGGAAAAGATGATGAATTTTTAGATTATTTATCTTCTAAAAAAGAGGCTGGTATAGAAAAAAATGATCTTTCAAAAATCGAAAAAAGTTTAGACGAGTATCTAGGCTCATCCAAACCATCTTCAAAGTGCCTGCTTATAGAATATAAAGAAAATAGCAATGAAGAGATTTGGAACAATTTTGAAAAACTTTTAGCTATCTCTGATCAATTAGAAGATGGCGATGAGATATATCTCGATATAACACATGGTTTTAGATATATGCCTATATTAAATATCTTTTTATTGGAATTTCTAACCCTTCTTAACTCAAATAACATTAAAATTGCTGGTGTTTTTTATGGTATGTACTCTGAAAATAGATCAAATATTATAGATTTTAAGATATTTTTTGATTTACTAGATTGGGCAAAAGCTTTGAGTATGTTAAAAAACAGCTCAAATGCTTTACCGTTGGCTATGCTTCTTGCAAAAGATAGTGAAAATCATGAATATGAAAAGATATTTTTACAATTTGGAAATAATCTTCAAATAGCAAATATGGCATCATTATGGCAATTTATAAAAAACGCAAATAAAAAGATAAAAAAATTAGAAAATTCTGACAATAAAATAATAAGATTGATATCAAAAAAGATATATGAGATTGTAAATAGATTAGATAAAGATACACAATCAAAATTTCAATACGAATTAGCTGTTTGGCTATATGAAAATAAAAATTATGCTTTAAGCTACATAGCACTGCACGAAGCCATAGTCACAAAAGCATGCGAAACAAAAGGATATAGTGTAAGTGATATCAAAGAGAGAGAAGAGGCAAAAAAACATATAGATGCTCCATACAATAAATACTTCAATACAAAGTACCAAAACAGCATCTCTCAAATCAGAAATAACATAGCCCACCAATCAATGGACAGAAAAAACATGGTTGAGCAAGATATCAAAAAATTAGTAGAATTTTTAGAAGATTTTAAGAGTTATTTTTATCAGATATAGAATTATATGTTCTTAAGTACCTAACCAAAAGAAACACCAACTAATAGCAAAAAGAGAACGGTGCGAGTACAAGGCAGATTTTCGCAGGACTAGCAATAGCTAATTCAAGAAAATCTAACGAAGTAATCGTGCCGTTATCTTTTCGCCCGTAGGGAAGCTCAAAAAGAGCACATCTGACTTCGTTAAAAACTTTTGATGTACAATAAGTACACCTACAAGTTTTTGCCTTGCATATGCACTCTTTTTGAACTTCTATTAGTTGGTGTTTCTTTTGGTTAGGTACTTGTTACTTTACAAATTCTCTTTTTTGTGTTAAAATGTAAACTAGTTTATACAAAAAGAGGGTCAAAGTTGATAAAGATTTTTCATAAAAAAGATTTAATTGCTACTTTTAAAAAAGATAATGAGTCTATTTTGGAGTATGTTAAAGATGATATTAAAAATTCTATATCTTTATCTTTGCCAAATACTCAGAAGTTTTATCTATGTAAAAATATGATTCCTTATTTCGATAGTTTTTTGCCAGAGGGGTATCTTTTTGAGATTTTTAAAAACTACCTAACAAAAGAGTATGGATATATAGACGATTTTTTACTCTTGAAGTTTTTAGCACCAAATATCGAAAGCAGGATAAACTATAAAACTACCGAAAGTAAGCTTTCAAAAAACTCTATTAGTCTCGATATTGAAAATATTTTACAAAATGACACAAAAGATACTTTTGTAAATCTTTTAAAAATATTTTTTGATAAAAATTCTATAAGTGGAGTCCAACCAAAAACTATAGCGATTTTAAAAGACAAAGAGAAACTAAACTATAAAAATTATATAGTCAAAACTTGGGGCGATGAGTTTATATACTTAGCAGAAAATGAATACCTTACGATGAAAACTGTAGAGTTAGCAGGAGTTAAGATACCAAATATATACTTGTCAAAAAATAAAAACTTTCTGATAATAGAGAGATTTGATAGTGTAGATATTGGATTTGAAGAGATTATATCCTTGATGGATAAAACAAAGATACAAAAATATAGTGGTAGCTATGAGCAAGTTTCGAAGGTGATATATCGGTATATTAGTGAACCAATATCTCAAATGCAAATCTTCTTTAAATTGATTGTGATGAATTTCTTGTTGAAAAATGCAGATGCACATCTGAAAAATTTTGGTCTCATATATAGTGATGATTTTGCTCATATACAACTATCTCCGGCTTATGACATAGTTACAACAACTGCTTATATATTTAATGATAAACCTGCGTTGATGCTTGATGGTAAAAGAATTTGGTATGGCAGAGATAAACTATTGGAGTTTGGAATCAAAAATTGTTATCTAAAAGAAAAAGATGCTCAAAAACTTTTTGATGAGTGTATAGAGGCAGTAAAGCTAGGCATAGATATGGTGCAAAAGTACATATCCAAAAATTCTCATTTTGAAACCATAGGCAGAAGGATGATAGACAGCTGGAAATTATCGCTTGATTTAAAAACACACAAGGAGATACCACTTGAGCTTACTAGAACTTGGAATCAAAATAAAAGAGCTTAGAAAACAAAAAAACTGGACTCAACAAAATCTGGCAAACAAAGCTGACTTAAGCAGAGCAACCTTGTCTAAACTAGAAAACGGATACTTTTCCAAGATAAGTGTTGTGACTATGGAAAATATCCTATCTACGCTAGGGTACAGTTTAGAAATAAAACCAAAAAATCCATTTGTAAAGAGATAGGTTCTCTGCTTTTTTGAAAAATTATAAAATTATCAATTTAACTTTCCAAAATATGTCTAGTAAATGTTGTATTATTTTAAAAACAGAAGGAACAAGATGAAGAAGATAGATATAAAACTGGATAAATCACAAATCAAAACAAGAGTTACTTGGGGGTTT
>JALSKH010000195.1 GCA_026988975.1 Campylobacteraceae bacterium | reverse complement strand
TTGATAAGCCAATAGTTTCAAAATCAAATCTTATACTATCTCCAGAATTTTACTGGACAAAAAGGGTTACTTTAAATGTAAACTTTTCTTATGAGGTAAAAAAAATGGCACCATCTTTGTTTGATGGCATGTTACCTAGTGGAGACTTTGAGTATATGGTTTTTAAAATATCTAAAAATGACTACATAGTTACCGCTTATAATTTAGATGATATAAAAGAAAACCTAAAAAAACTAGGTATAAGTATATCTTTTGTGGACAAGATTTACTTGGCTCAAAGTGAGTTTTTGGGCAACGATATTTCCTTAAAAGTTAATGAAACTTGCGGACTAGTAAGTTTGGATGGTGTTTTAGTATATACTTGTTTAAACTTTATAGATTCTGATATACTTCTTGAGAGTGCCATAAAAAACAAAAAACTTACAAAAAATTATATATATTCAAAACAACTCCAAAATATAAAAATTGAGCCGAAACAGTTAAATATGCTGATTTGGATTGTGGTTCTTTTGAATTCTATAGCTATTTTAGACATAGTAAAAACTTATAAATCTAAAAATCAACTCAAGCTTCAAAAAGAAGATTTTATAGAAAAAAACAATCTACCCAGAACAAGTTTTCAGCTAAAAAGCATGCGAGATGAACTTCAAATCATAGATAAAAAGCAAAATGACTTAAGAGAGAGCATCTACTATATAAACAAGTTTAAACTAAATAAAGATGAATCTTTTAAAAGAGTTATTTTTTCAAAAGACAAGTTAGATTATTCGGTAAAACTTAATAGCAAACAAAGAGAAATTGAGTTTAAAAAATACCTATCTAAAAATCCACAATCAACCATAGCAGTAGAGACAAACCTATGATAAACAATGCAAAAGTACAAATCATACTTGCTATGAGCATTTTGTTTTTAGGACTTCTTGTTTACTCCAATAGTCTTAAAAAAGATTATATTCAAGAGATAGAAAGCTTTAAAGCCTATACAAAACAGGCTGATAAACTCATATCCTTGCAGAAAAAATGGAAAAATAAAGTAGAAGACAAAAAACTCTTAGAGAGCATAAAAAAACGATTTAACCCATCTGTATACAGTGAAGATAGAGGAACTTATACATTGCTGTTTGATAATTTGACAAAACAGATGCTAAACGGACTAGGTAAGATGCTACTTAACTCAAATCTTTTGATAAAAAAACTAGATTTAAAAAGATATGGTAAGAAAATATCTCTACATGTAGAGGTTAAGATATGAAAAAGATAGTTTTGTTTGTGCTACTTATCTTGTTTTGGGTTGTTATTCTTTTTCCAAAAGTTCTTTTATGGAATTACTTTGTAATAGAGATGCATAAAAAGGATATATCAATCGAAGCAAAAGAGGTAGATATAAAACTATGGCTAGCATACAACAAGATACACATACAAGATGCAATGCTACTAAAAAGCTTTAAAGTAGATACTTTTGATGTAACATACAGTATACTAGACCCTCTACATGTAGAGTTTGTAGGCGGAAGTGAGTATGGTGACTTTAGAGGTCAAGTTGCTCTTTTAGACAAAAATGGCTCTGTTATTTTTGAAAAATCTGATTTAAAAAAAGCTATGTTTAGAAGCTATTTTAAAAAGTCAAAAGATGGGATGAAGTATGAATTTGCTTACTAATTCAAAGTTCATTTCATTCGCTTGGTGGATTGTTGCTCCCGCTTTGGTTGCAAAACTACTTATTTCTTTTGGACTTCTTTTTTTAGACGATGCAAAGATAGAACCTCTTCATGTCGAAGCTAAAAACAGTTCTTATATGTATAGCTTTCCAAAGTTTTTTACTACTACTTTAAAACAAAAAACAAAACCTAAGAAAGTTCATAAAACTGTGCATTTAGGCAATCTTAAATTAAAAGCTTGTTATATTGAAAAAGGTCGTGAGTTTGTGATTATTGGTGAAAACAATAAAACCATATTTGTCGATTTAAAAGGCACTTACAAAGGTGCACATCTTGTTTCTATCACTAGTAATTCGGCCACATTTTTTAAAGATGGTGAATATATAGAGCTGGAATTGGCTAAAAAAAATATATCTTCAAGAAATATAAAAAAAGTTAGAAGTACAGATGTTGTTCCATCCGATGATAAATTTGTAACAGTAAAGAGAAATAGTTTTAAAAAATACACACAAAACCCACAACAGGCTTTAAGAGATATTAGATTTGCAGAGATAAGAGAAAATCAGAAATTTGCAGGATTGAGATTGAGTTTTATTAGAAAAGGGTCACTTTTTGATAAAATGAAGCTTAAAAAGGGAGATATTATAAAATCTATAGATGGTAATGAGCTGCATAGTATAATGGATTTGCTACCTTACTACAACCTTTTGGACAATAGTACAACTTTGTTAATAGGATTTGAGAGAGCTGGAGAAATGAAGGAGATAATGTATGAGATTAATTAGTATATTAGTTATTTGCATAAGTATAATGTTTGCAAATCAAGGAAAAATAGAGATAAATTTTAAAGACTTAAAGATAGATGAGTTTGTAAAAATGGTCTCAAAGATAAGTGATAAAAACATACTTCTTACTTCTACAATACCTGGTAAAGTAAACTTTATATCCATAAAACCTATAGATAAAAATCAAATATATGATCTTCTTATAAGTGTTCTTAAAAACAAAGGCTATACTCTAGTAGACTCTAAAAGTGGTTATTTGCTTATAGTGCGAAGCAGTGATGCAGTAAGAGAATCACCACCTTTTAGAGGAGAGAGTAAGCTAAACCAAATTCAAACAGATATAATTGGTATCAAAAACCTTTCAGCCGTTCAGATGCTTTCCCAAGTAAACTTTTTGCTTAGTAAGTACGGCAAAATCGCAGTCTCCAAGGAAGCAAATAGCTTGGTTATAACAGACTATCCTAAAAACCTAAAAAGTATAAGAGGGCTTCTAAGTAAATTAGATGCTCAAAAAAGTATGGATATAGAGTTCTACACTCTAAAAAACTCAAAAGTTACTTCAGTGCTTCCAAAGATAAAAAGCATAGCAACAAGTGTTTACAACCAAAAAATGCCAAGTCAAAAGATAAGCCTTTTTGCAGATGAAGGAACAAATACACTAATTATTATCTCAAAAAAGAAGATTATAAATGAACTTCTTCTACATGTAAAGAAGTTAGATAAAAAAGATGAAGTATCACAACGCTCTTTGCATATAATCCACCTTAATAATTCTGATGCTAAAACATTGGCTAAAACACTAGATTCCATCATCTCTCGCAAGCCAACCATAAAGGGTAAAAAAACAAAAGTAGATACAAAAAAGCCGACTTTTACAGCTGATGAAGAGACCAACATCTTGATGGTTTATGCTTCAGGGGAAGAGATGAAAGAGATAAACACCCTGGTTTTAGCACTAGATGTTCCTAGAGAACAAGTATTTGTGAGTGCAAAGATTGTGGAAGTAAACGATAAAAAAGCAAGTGAAATAGGAGCAAAGTATGGTATAGCAGGGGGAAAATCAAACTCTTCAGGACTTTTTACATTTAATGGCAACATGGGAGGTCCTCCAGTAGCTATTGACCTCAAAGGGTTGGGGCTTAGTGTTCCTGCTGTTAGTCAGGCTATAGCTCTTGGTGCAACTATATCTTTTCTTGAAACAAACGATGCAGCAAATATACTCTCAGAGCCATCACTTCTTTGTGTAAACAACATCGAATCCTCCATATATGTTGGAGAAACACAGTCAATAATAACTCAAGGAAACACGGCAAGCGATACAACAACAGTAGAAAAAAACAACTACACGAGAGAAGATATAGGGCTTACTCTCAAAGTAAAACCAAGAATTTCAAGTGATAAAAAAGTGCTATTAGATGTTAGAGTGACTATTGAGGGTGTTAAAGAAACCATAAAAATTGGTTTGCCAACTACCACAAAAAGAGATATAAAAACAACAGCTATAGTGAAAAATGGAGAGAGTATTATCATCGGTGGTCTTACTCAAGAAATCATCAAAGATAACTCATCTCAGATTCCTCTTCTTGGTGATATCCCATGGCTTGGTCAACTTTTTAGATACGATGATGACAACAACGACAAAAAAAGTCTTATGATTGTTTTGACACCATATATTGTAGATAAAAACTCAAGTTTGAGTGAACTAAAGAAAACTCTAGCAAAACTTAACAAGATAGAACAAGAGTTTGTAAAAACTATAGGTAACAAAAAAGATGCTAATTGATAAAATACCATTCTTTAGTGACTTAGACTTATACCCTCTACATGTAGAGGGTATAGATGCACAGCTGCTAGTTAAAAATCATCTTCTTGTGTGTGAGATAGAGCAAAAGCCCTATGCAATTGTAGATAAGAAACATCTTCTTGAAGGTATGAGCTTTGTAACAAAACTCCCTATGAGAACTGAGATTGCTTTTTTAGATGAAGAATCTTATGAAAGACTTTACCATAGGCACTTAGAAGAAAAAACAGACGATGAGCTAGACAGCACTTTTAGTGAAGATGACAAAGAGGAATTTTTAGAAGACGACATCTCTCTTTCAGAGTTTTTAAAAACAAGCTCAGACATACTTACAAGTGAAGAATCAGCACCAATCATCAAGTTTGTAAACTCTCTTTTTTATCAAGCTATTAAGAAAAAAGCATCAGATATACACATTGAGACACATGAAAGCAGAGGAGTGGTAAGGTTTAGGATAGACGGAGTTCTTATAAAGCATGTGGATTTAGACAAGCATATTATAAGTCTTATTGTAAACCGTATCAAAGTTATCTCAAATCTTGATATATCTGAAAAGAGGGTACCTCAAGATGGACGAACCATCATAAAAATAGCCAAGAAAAGCCTAGATATAAGAGTTTCAATCCTCCCGACCTACAATGGTGAAAGAGTAGTTATGAGACTTCTTATGGACTCATCAAACATACCAACACTTGAAGAACTTGGTTTTGACGAAGAGCTTACAGCTCAGTTTAGAAAACTACTTACTCATTCATATGGTATGATTTTAGTAACAGGACCAACAGGAAGTGGAAAATCTACCACACTTCACTCCTTTTTAAAAACCATCTCAACACCAGACAAAAACATAATCACCATCGAAGACCCAGTAGAGTACAAAACAAACAGCATAAACCAGATCCAAGTAAACACAAAAACAGGACTTACTTTTTCTTTAGGGCTTCGCTCAATCCTAAGACAAGACCCAGATGTGGTTATGGTAGGAGAAATCAGAGACAACGAAACAGCCAAGATAGCAATCCAATCAGCCCTAACAGGACACCTTTTGCTCTCAACACTACACACAAATAACACAACAGCAGCCATAACAAGGCTCATAGATATGGGCATAGAGGAGTTTCTCATAAGCTCAAGTTTGTTGGGTGTTTTAGCACAAAGATTAGTTAGAAAGCTTTGTGTAAATTGCAAAGAAGCAGATGTCAAACACTTTAAAGCAAAAGGTTGCAAAAAATGTAATTTTACAGGCTATGACGGAAGAGTTGCAGTAGGAGAGCTTTTTTTGATAGATGATGATGTAAAGATGATGCTAAAAGATGGACTAAAAGATTTTGAAATCAGAGAAGCTATGCAAAAAAAAGGTTTAGTTTTGCTCTCTTCAAAGATAGAGGCATTGCTAGAAAATGGAACAACAAGTATGCAAGAGGCTCTAAGAGTAGGGATGCATGAGTAATGCTATATAGATACAAAGGTTTAAGTAAAGATGGCAAAAAAGTAAAAGCAACGCTTGAAGCATTTGATTTAAAAGATGCAAAAGCAAAGCTAAAATCTGAAGGCTTTATATATAGTGACATAGTTGAGCAAAAACAATCAAACAAGATAAGCTTTTTTACAAAAGAATTACCAGCCAAAAAACTCTCTATCATAAGTAGAAATCTCTCTATTTACCTAAAATCTGGGGTATCTTCCATAGTATATGCAATAAAGCTTGAAAAGCAACAACACACAGAAGACAAAAAAATGACAACATTTTTCAACTCCATAGAGAGTTCACTTCAAGAAGGAAAGAGTTTTTTTCAAGCACTCGACCAACAAAAAGTGTTTTTACTTCCATCTTTCTATAAGCAGTCCGTAAAAGTAGCAGAAGAGTCAGGAACCCTAGGTTTAGTCCTAAGAGAGATGGCAACTTTTTTAAAAAAACAGGAGATGATAAAAGGTAAAATCAGCAGTGCCATGGCATACCCACTTTTCATAGTAGTGCTATCTTTTTTTATGGTTGGCTTCATGCTGAGCGTTGTTGTTCCAAAGATAACATCTATGTTTGACCAGCTTGGACAAGACCTACCGCCCATAACAAAGTTTGTTATAGCTCTAGGTGACGATATAAATAACAACTACATTGCCATACTCGCATCTATATTTCTTTTCATTTTTATATTTTCTTACATGTACAAAAATATGACAAAATTCACATACGCAGTAGATAAAATATTACTCTCTTTCCCTCTGTTTGGCAAAATCATAGAGACTTCAGAACTAGCTAAATTCTCTTATATAGTCTCAGTTCTAATCAACTCAGGAGTTACCTTCGTACAAGCTGTAAAACTCTCATCAAACACCATCAAAAATAGAGTTATATCAAAGCTTTTTCTAAGTGCCTCAGATGAGATTGTAAAAGGAAAAAAACTCTCAAACTCACTAAAAAAACAGACATACAAACTAGACAATGCCTTCATACAAGCCATAAGTCTAGGCGAAGAAACAAGCCAAATGAGAGAGATACTCCAAAACCTCTCAGAGCTATATAGCGAAGAAAATGACGATAAAATCAATACCATGCTTTCACTCTTAGAGCCCATTCTCATACTCTTTGTAGGAGCTATCATAGGGATTATCATAACAGCTATGCTACTGCCTATATTCTCTATGAATCTCACTTCGTAATATTTACCAAATATTTACTATTTATTTACCCTTGCTTAAGTTTGTTAAAATAAATTAAGGGTTATAATACTTATAAAATTTTTAAAAAGTGAGGTTTAAAATGGGCAATTTTCGAAAGTATATTTTAAGTTCAGTTGCAGCAAGTATTTTACTTGTTGGTTGTGGAGGAGGTGGAGGTTCGTCTTCATCAGGAACTAGTTCTAGTTCCAGTTCTATTTTTGCTGGTATTGGTATAGATGGTATTTTGGTTGGCTCTACAGTATGTATTGATACAAACAAAGATGGTCTATGTTCAAATGAAGCAGCAGGTGATAAAGATGTTACAGATGCTAAAGGTAAATTTAGTATCACTAGTACTCATACAGGACCGCTAGTTCTTATTGGCGGTACAGATAGTGGTACGGGTCAAGCATTTACAGGTAAACTTAAAGCACCAGCAGGTTCAACTGTAGTTACTCCTTTGACATCAGCCGTACAATCATTGGTAGAGAGCGGAAAAAGTGCATCAGAAGCAGAGAAAAATGTAAAAGTAGCACTAGGTATTCCTTCAGATGTTGATTTAGTGAATTTTGACCCATTTGAAGCTATAAATGATGGAGCTACTTCAACAAATGCCAAAATCATTTTAGAAAAACAGACGCAACTTCAAGTTATGGTTCACACAGTTTCATCTGCTATTGCAGGAGCAAGTGACAGTGAAGATATAAATACCACAATGGGAAATGTTTTTGATGAGATAGCAAAAAGTTTTGATGGTGCAACTAGTTCTGTTACCTTAGGAGCTGATACAGTGGCAGCTGCTACAAGAGTAGTTGCAAGTAGTATGTATGCAAACGATGCTAAAGCAAGAGTTGCAGTAAAAGTTGTGGCAGATGAAGCTGCGCAACTAGCAGTTTCAAATGCAAATAATGCAGCTGATACTATAAGCAGTGGCTCATCAGCTGATGCAGTCGATAATCTTAATAATGCAATAACTCTAGCAAATACAACTACAGAAGAAGCAGTAAAGAAGGCGTCAGAAGATGCAAAAACAAATGCTAATGCTTTAAGTCCAGCAGCCTTGCAAGAGATAGAAGATCTTCAAGCTGAGAGGGACAGACTTCAAGCTGAGATAGCAGCAGCAAAAGCAGCAGCATTGCAAGCAGCACAGGAAGCAGAAGCAGCATTGCAAGCAGCTCAAGATAAAGCAGCATATGAAGCAGCTTTGGAGAAAAAAACTCAAGCAGCAGCTTTAGCAAAAGTTCAAGCAGAAGCAGAACAAGCAGCAGCAGCAGCAAAAGCAGCAGCAGCAGCAAAAGAAGCACAAATAGCAGCAGTAACGGCGGCAAAAGCTCAGGCAGAAGCAGAAGCAGCTGAGGCGCAAGCAAGAGCACAAGCAGCAGAAGCAGAAGCAAAAAGATTGGCTGCAGCTCAAGTAGAAGCAGCAGCTCAAGCAGCAGCAGATTTTGCAGCAGCTCAAGCAGCAGCACAAGCAGCAGCACAAGCAGCAGCTCATGACATAGCAGTTACACAAGTAGCTACATATGTTCAGATGGCAAATCTTTTTGCTACTCAGGCAACTCAAGATGCAAATGAAACAAGAACTATTGCAAATATTGCAATTTATAGTGCAGCAGATGCCAATGCAACTATTGCAGAAGCAGCTAGAGATGCAGCACTTCAAGCAGCTTTAGATGCAAACATAACATTAGGTGTAAACGATAGTAATGTTTCTGTTTCTTTATCTAAAAAAGATGAAGTACAAAGGCAAGCTGAAATAGCACAAATAGCTTTAGCTAATGCAAAAACCATAAAACGACAAGTTGATACAGCAGTAGCAGCAGCACAAGCATTACAAGTTAAAATAGCAAGAATTCAAGCACTTGTTGATAGTGTAAATACTATAGACTCAAATGTATCATCTGTATTGGCAACTGTACCAGGAATTCAAGCAGAAGTCGACGCTAATATAGCAGAGATAATTGGTCTTGATAGTTCTTATGCTTTAGGAAGCATAAAAGCAGACGCTATTGCCATAGCAAATGAAGTTACGGCACTTCTTCAAGATGCAAATTCATCTGTAGTAGCTATAGCTAGTGCTAAATCAGCTATAGCCTCTGCTTTAGCTAACGAAGATGAGCCAGAAGCTCAGTTACAAGCAGATAGGGCTATAGCAGCATTTGCAGTTTTCCATGAGAAAACAAATGCATCACTTGCAAAAACACAAGAAGTAGCTGCAAAACTTACAGCAGCAAGAGCCATAAAAACTGCAGCTGATGCTCAAGCAGCAGCAGATGCTATAGCAGCAAGTAAACTAAGAGCTTCTAATGCACTTGCAGATATAAATAACATCAAAGTTTTAGTTCAAACTAGTGCAATAGATGCAAGAACAGCAGCAACAGCAGCAAGAGCAGAACAAGAGGCAAATAGAGTCGTACCTGAGTTAGAAACTTATGCACAAAC
>JALSKH010000194.1 GCA_026988975.1 Campylobacteraceae bacterium | reverse complement strand
ACATATTCGGGTGTTTGGTTGCGTACAAACCATCTACCTAGAAGTAGGCTTGGGGCGTAACGTGGCTGGATGATACGGATGATAAAATCGAGTGCAAAAAAGCTCACAAAGTACTTGGAAAATACCGCAGTACCAAGCATAGTACCATTGGTAAGTCCTATAAATGCTCCCACAAACATGATACCTGCCGCTGCTCTGGCTTCTCTCTCGTTGAGCACAGGTACGTCATAGCCTGCTACTTTTTCTCCATAGGTAAAGAAATCTTTCATAAGGTGACCTTTTGATTTTTATAAGGAAATTATAGTCTCTTTAGTTTAGAATTTGGTTTTTAATGAAAAATATGACAATTTGACATATTTTTGGATTCTTACTAATTTTTATTCTATACTTCCTCTAAGATACATATGAAGTCAAAATTTTAACTTCATGTATAAAGGAAAAAAGATGAATGAACTAACTACCCCCATACATCATAAAATATATACATTAAGAGGGAAACAAATCATGTTGGATAGTGATTTGGCAGCGTTGTATGAGGTCACTACAAAAAGACTAAATGAACAAGTAAAAAGAAATAGTGAAAGATTTCCTGAAGATTTTATGTTTCAGTTGAGTGAAGATGAATATGAAAACTTGAGGTCACAATTTTCGACCTCGACTGTAGATGAAGAAAAATCTCTAAGGTCGCAAATTGCGACCTTAGAGAATAATCGTGGAAAACATAGAAAATATTTGCCTTATGCCTTCACTGAAAATGGCATATATATGCTCTCTGCCGTGCTTAAAAGTAAAGTAGCGATAGAAGTGAGTATAGAGATAATGCGTACATTTACAAAGCTTAGAGAATTTACTTTACATTATAATGCACTAGGGAAACAACTCATAACGCTTGAACGCAAAAATGATAAGCAGTTTAAAAAAGTATTTGGAATTTTAGATAGTCTTGTCAATGATGCACAAAAGACTGATGAAAAAGTAATAGGGTTCATCAAGAATGCGTGAACTACCTAAACTTTTTGGAGACCAAAGCGAAAACCTTGCCACTCACTTTTTGGAACAAGAGGGCTATGTGATACTGGAACGTAACTACTTTGCTAGGAAACTAGGGGAGATAGATATTCTCGCTAAGTGTGATGATGTATTGCATTTTATAGAGGTGAAGTCTGGGAAATCAGATAGCTTTGACCCTGTTTATAATGTAACGCCTGCCAAACTTCGAAAAGTTGTGAATTCTGCACACTACTATAT
>JALSKH010000193.1 GCA_026988975.1 Campylobacteraceae bacterium | reverse complement strand
CTTTAAATCTCCTGTGGGACAAAGATACTTATATGGAGGCAGGGGAGTTTGCATATGACTATAAAATGAACCATACTCCCAAAAAATATATGGGCTGGCTCTTTATAGCTCTTTTACAATTTGGTGTCGTAGGAGCACTTCTAAAAGGTACTTTGGCAATGCTTCTATTTTCCACAATTCTTTTGATTTACTGGTACTATTTAAAAAAGATAATCGAAAAAAAGATACTGCTAAGCAAATTTGAAAAAGAGGAAGATGCAAATAAAAAGCTACATGTAGAGATAAAACAAGAGCAAATAGAGATAAACGGCAAAAAGATACCATGGAGCGACATACCACTAATCATATCATCCATAAAAGGTTATCTAGTAGACTGTTCTGGTGGTTTTCTATATTTTCCAGGCAGAGCTTTTAAAAAAGAAGAGGATAAAACAGAGTTTATAAAATTTGCCAAAAATAGTGGCGTCTTTATCCAGAGGGTGGAAAAGACTACAAACCAATCTCGGATAAAAACCAAGTAATACAAAGCAAATCAGCACTTCCCCCTGGCGAAAGATTTTTTTGAATTAACTTTTTATCAAAAATTTTCAAACTATCTTCCAAAAGAGAGATTTTACCTTCGTTCAAGATCTTCTTAGAATATGATTGTACAAACTCTATACCTTTCATACCACCTCTTGCAAAAAGATTACTATCCATTGTTTTAGACATCAAAAAAAGAAGTGTTAATTTTAAAGAGACATCCTCCGTATAATTTTTAAGCATCCTCTTATAAAATGGTAAACTTCCATCAATGATAGTTGTATAGCCATTTTGTGCTTCATCTCTTATAGCTGCAAATTTTGTTTTGTTGTAAAAATTTATGCCATTTGTAACATATTGTCTATTTTTTAATAGGTCGTTTAAGATTAAATTTTTACAAATCTTTTTTATCTCATTTTGCAAAATCTTAGAAGTTATATCTTTTTTAGTTGCTGAAATTCTACCTATGGCACCACAAATAACAGCAAAATTAAAAATCATACCTTTATGGGTATTGACACCATCTGTTGCTATGAACATCTCTTTTTCGCATAGCTTACCTATCTCCCTAAGTTTTTCAAATAGCATAACATGTGTCAAATCAAGACTTCTAAGGCCACAATTTAAAAACTCTTCTACAAAAGGTTTTATAGTAATGGAGCTGTTATAGAATGTATCTATATCCATATCATTATGAGCCCCATTGTTATTCTTATCGACCAATCCAGGCTTAGGAGTTAATTCAACCTCTTTAATTAGTGCCCTATATGCTATATCTGCAATTTTTCTCATGTTTTTTTACTTGATTATGGATAAAATTTAAAAGCTCATAAATAGAGTGTTTTCTACTTCTCGCACATATCTTTGCACTGTTTTGACACAAAAAACATCTTCTTTGAGGGGCTTTTATATCTTCTCTTGTGATAATAGTATAGCTATTATCTAAAATATCTATATCCATAAATCTTCCCAAAAAACTACTCTGTTCAATCTCCATCGCTTTAAATTTTAAATCCAAAGGATTTGATATCACAGCAAAAAGAGCTTCATATCCACTAGGTACTTCATAAGTCTCAATTTTTAAAAATTTTATATCTATTTTTTTTATTTCATCGAGTGCCACATCAAAGATATATTTTGCATCTTTACTAAGTTTATTTTGCCCTGGAATATTGATAGTTAGACTTATAAGAGTCGAGTCAAATTTCTTTATTAATGCAATTTGTCTTTGAACTCGACTCTCTCTACTCTTTAGTATCTTTTCTATGCCAAAGCCTTTACAACATCCAAGACAGACCCATCTCTATAGCGTATAGTAGCGACAACTTTGTCACTATATTTTATAGGTTTAGGTTTGCCACAAATTCTCATAGCTTTTTTGTGCAATTCCTCTATCTCTATAACCGTGATACCAGCATTTTTAAGCCTTTTCTTTAACTCTATGTTTTTAGGGTTTACTGCAACTCCTTGATCAGTTACCACAACATCTACCGTATTTCCAGGAGTGATTATCGTATTTACCCTCTTGAGTATTGTTGGAATTCTTCCTCTTGTGAGTGGGGCTACTATGATGGAGAGTTTAGCCTCTGCTGCTGTATCACAATGTCCGCCGCTTGCTCCTCGCAAAATGCCTTTTGAGCCTGTCAAGACATTTACATTAAAATCAACATCAATCTCTAGCGCACTAAGAACAACGACATCGAGCTGTTTTATAGCCGCACCTTTAGAGCTTGGATTTGCATATTGATTTGCGCTTATCTCTATATGATTTTGATTTTCTCCTAAAGATTTTGCTGCAAATTCATCAAAACTTTGCACATCCAAAAGAGTTTTTATCAATCCTCTTTTTAACATGTAAACCATGGTGCCTGTGATTCCCCCTAGTCCAAAACTAGCTGTTATATTCTCTTCTTCCATCTTTTCGCTAAGAAATATCGTAGTCGCCAAAGATGCTCCACCAGTTCCCGTTTGAAGACTATATCCATTTTTGAAAAGACCTGAATTTACTATGACTTTTGCGGCTCTTCTAGCTAAGAGTAACTCTTTTGGATTACTTGTCATCCTTGTAGCACCCTCGCCTATTTGACTAGGGTCTCCAACCTCATCTACTAGTACAATCGAATCAACCTGATCTTGATTTATACTTGCTGGAAAACTAGGATACTCTTCCAAACTTTCACTAACGGCAATCACATACTTCGCATATCTAGCATCACTCATAGCATAACCCAAAGAGCCACATTTTGAGCGGCCTTTATATCCTGTTGCATTTCCAAACCTATCTATAACAGGAACTCCTAAAAAAGCTACATCTATCTTTAATTCACCCGATTTTATAAGATGAACTCTTCCACCATGAGAGTGAATCTGTACTGGTTTTTGCATCAACCCTCTTGAGATAGCCTCCCCTAGTTTACTTCTAAGCCCAGAGGTGTATATCTGTGTCACAACTCCGTTTTTAATATGCTCTATCAATGGGTCATGAACACTAGAGAGAGAACTAGAAGCAAGTGTCAAATCCCTGAATCCCATCTTTGCTATCACATCCATCACAAAATTTAAAACTTTATCACCACCACGGAAAGCATGATGAAACGATATAGTCATACCATCTTTTAAGCCCGATTTTTTTATGCTCTCTTCTATAGTTTTACATATCTTGCTATCTCTCTCTTTGCCACTATTGTCTTTTTCTTTTGGTTTAAAAAATTTAGCATCACTTGGTGTTAGATCTTTCATATCTGCTCTATCTTTTGCATTTATCACTCATCACCTCCGAGCATTCCTGAAGCTTTTGCCAGCTCGAGCGTCCATTGTGCTCTTGCAACAATGGGAGCATCAACCATTTTACCATCTATCGAAACAACACCTAAGCCTTTCTCTTTCGCATTATCTGTTGCCTCGATAACATCCAATGCCCACTCTACATCATCTCTTGAAGGAGCAAATATCTTATGCAAAACTGAGATTTGATTTGGATTTATAAGCGATTTTCCATCAAATCCCAAATCTTTTATATATTTTGCCTCTCTTGCAAAACCCTCTTTATCTCTAACATCAGAAAATACAGAATCAAAAGCATGGATTTTAGCAGCACGAGCCGCTAAAAGTATCTGTGCGCGAGCCGCCATCAACTCAGAGCCTGCTTTTGTTCTTTGGGTATGCAGGTCTCTCACAAAATCCTCCGCACCAAGTGCGATCCCCATCAATCTATCACTACATCTTGCTATATCAACAGCATTCACCACGCCTTGTGCGCTCTCTATGGCTGCTAAAAGTTTTGTTTTTTTATTTGTACCTATTTTAAACTCTATCTTCTCTATCACTTCTTGCATATCTAGCACATCTTCAACTGTGTCAGTTTTTGGCAGTCTTATGATATCAACTCCTGCTCTTATGACAGCTTCTAAATCCAACAGACCATATATACTATGAAGCGGATTTACTCTAACAGCAGTCTCTACATCTTCATAAGTAAAATGTTGTAAAGCATGATAGACCATCAATCTAGCCGAATCTTTTTCACTAATCGCTACCGAGTCTTCAAGATCAAACATCACTGTATCTGCTCTGTAAACAAAAGCATTACAAACCATAGAGGTGTTTGAACCGGGTACAAAAAGCATACTTCTTCTTAATTTCATAACTTATCCCAGTTGATTTTTTCATCTTCATTTGCTCTTAAGATTGCAGCTTGAAGTCTTGCTTTTATCACATAATCAAGTGCACCTTTATCTTGAACTTTTACACTAATATAACTGATGGAGAGTTCCTTAATAACGCTCTTTATCAACTCTCTTATATCATCACCATACATCTCTTCAACACTGCTTGTAAGTTCAACTCTTATCTCATCCTCTTCTATCGGTTCGATTTGCACAAAAGCATCACTAGACTCTAATGTACCGGCATAAGCACTTTTTTTTATTTTATTCACTGTTTTCCTTGCATGTTTTTAAGAAATTCTAATGTAGTGTGAGGAACTATTTTCTCCAACTCTTTAAAATCTCCCCTCTTAAGTAGCTCTCTGACTCTTGAAGCAGAGATGGCTTTCCCGTCTTGCTCAACTCTTTTTATCTCAACAACTTCTATTGGATTTGATTTTCCATCTGGATTTTCCAATATCTTTTTCATATTTTTATTATAATTGTTAGTAACAACACAATACGGCTCAGTTCCTACAAACCTATGTGAAATTCCTAATGCCGGAGCTAAGTGATTTCTAAAAACCGATAAATCAAGCTTTGCATGTAGCTCATTTACCTCTCCTTTATCTTTTATAAAGTAAGTAGGGAAAGTTGCACTTGATATGATATAGTCTGAGCCTTCATGCACAGTGATATTTTCAATGTGAGATACACCCTGCCTGATGAGTTTAATTCTATCTTTAAATCTAAATTCTGATAAATCCTCTTTGACAACAAAAAGATGCAACCAATCAGATCTTTTTGCAGCCTCTTGGGCTAAATATTGGTGTCCTAAAGTAAATGGGTTTGCATTCATAACAATGCTTCCTATGGTATTGCCATCTTTTCTATGAAGAGCCAATCTCTCTTTATAGAGCTTAAGTTTGTCACTGTTTTCCATAAGAATTATCTTGTTGTCGCAATTCTCTATAAGTTTAAAACCACAATTTTCAAAAAGCTCTATATTGTTTGGTGTGCTAAAGATGAAAAGATCTTTTACGCCTTTGGAATATGCTATATTTATGAGGTGTGTCATCACCGAGAGTATCAGTCCTTCGCCCCTTCTTTGCGGTGCTACGGCTATACCCTTGAGAACTCTCCCATCAAGTCCGCCACATGCAATCAACTTATCTCCATCTTTTGCAATCACAAAATATTCTATACTGCTTGGAAAATCCAAACCGATAGAGTTTAAAAAACTTTCTACTCTCTTAACTCTTCTTTTGTTTGTAAAATCAAACTCCGAAAAGCTTATAGATGATTCCATAAAAATAGCCTAATTATTTTTGTGAAATTATAGCACTTTTAACTTGTGTATGGATAAATTTAAATGAATGCAAACTTGGATATGGGAGGAGTAGGCGATCAAAAAGACCGCCTATGGAGTATCTATTTTCTAAGTTCTCTAATTTTTGCAGCTTTTCCTCTTCTGTCTCTTAGATAGTAAAGTTTTGCTCTTCTCACTCTTCCTCTTCTAACTACAGTTATACTGTCTATACTATCAGAATATAGTGGAAAAATTCTTTCAACGCCAACAGAGTTTGCACCTATCTTTCTTACATTGAAAGTAGCTCCTGTTCCTGTTCCTCTTTTGGCTATACAAACGCCTTCATAATTTTGAATTCTTTGCTTATCGCCCTCTTTAATAGTAACAGCAACTCTTAAAGTATCGCCTGCTCTAAAATCAGGAATATTTTTCTTGCTAACTTGTGCTTCTTCAAAAGCTTCTATATACTTATTTCTCATATCATTTTCCTTTTACATTTCGCAAAAATAGATCTGGTCTGAAATATTTTGTCTTGAGACCTGACATTTCTTTTTTTAAGGTGCAGATTATAGCGTGATTTCCCTTTAAAAACTCTGAGGGAATGGCACTACCTCTGAAAATATTTGGTTTTGTGAAAGATGGTGCTTCTAAAGTTCCCTCTTCAAAACTCTCTTCATTTAAGGAGTCACTATTTCCAAGGACTCCCTCTATATTTCTGCTAATCGCATCGCTCATAACCAAACTAGGCAACTCTCCGCCAGTCAATACATAATCACCAATAGAAAATACCTCATCAGCATACTTCTCTATAACTCGCTCATCAATCCCCTCATATCTACCACTAACAAAAACTATATGCTCTTTTTTTGCCAATCTCTTTGCATCTAGCTGAATAAATTTTTTAGCAGAGGGAATAGGAAAGATAAAATGAGCATTTGGATCATTTTTCTTTATCTCATCTAGCAAATCACAAAGTGGTTGAGGATACATCAAGAGCCCTGCTCCACCACCTGCTTGATAATCATCAACTTTGTTGTGCTTGTTTTTCGCATAATCTCTTGGATTTTTGAACTCTATTTTGATTTTCTCATTTTGGATTGCTCGCTTTAGTATAGAATCATCAAAATATGGAGATATAAGATCCTTAAAAAGAGTTACAAAGGTGAATTTTATCATATTTATCTATGAATTTTCCAAGATACCGTATGCATCTTTAGTAGTAACAACTCTGTTGTCTTTATCAAAATCAACTATATATCTATCAACATAAGGCAGATAAAAAAGCTTTGGTAAACCCTCTTTTACAAACCCACTTGAAGTCTTGATTATCAAATAATCACTCTGCGCAATTCTTTGTATATCATCAACGACGCCTATCTCTTTATCGTCATCAACAACACTTGAGCCAATCATCTCAAACCAAAAAAACTCACCAGTTTCCAACTTGCAATTTTTTAGACTCTCATCTTTTGTTGTAAAGAGATTTACATTTACAAGTTTTGCTGCACTCTCCCTGCTTTGAAACCCTCTAAAGAGAATCGTGTTTTTCTTTTCATTGAATGATTCTACTTTAAGATTAAAGTTTTTGTCTGTAAAAAAAGTGTTGTTTGAAGAAAATTGCTCAGGAAAATCGCAGTGTATATTCAGCTTTAACTCGCCTCTTAAGCCTACAAGTCGCCCTATTTTGGCGACTTGTATAAGTTCATCTCTGTTCATCTATTCGTCGTTAGCTTTGACGCTCACTCTATATGAAATTCCATCTTTTGCTTTGCAACCAGAAACGATAGTTTTAAGTGAGTTTATCATCTTGCCATCTTTACCGATAAGCTTACCGGTATCTCCTTTGTCAGCATAGATAGTTATCTCACTAAATGTATCATCTATATCTGTTTTTTCAACTCTAACAGAATCTGGATTGTCAACTAAAAGTTTTGCAAATTCATAAAAAAATTTATCTATCATGACTATTTGCCAGAAATTTTTGCAACCCTGTCGCTTACTTTTGCTCCAACGCTTTTCCAGTAGTTCAATCTATCCATATCTATCTTGATAGTTTCAGGCTCAGTCAATGGGTTATAGTAACCGATTGATTCTATCCAACCACTATCTCTTCTTTTTCTACTGTCTGTAACTACGATTCTGTAAAATGGCTTCTTTTTTCTTCCCATTCTAGTTAGTCTAACTGTTGTCATTTTTGTCCTTTTAAAAAAATATGTGTACATGTAGAGGTGTGAAATGCAGAATAATGAAAGTTATAATGCCTCTTTACCACCACAATACAGGTGTTATACAGCTCTTGATCACAGAGGGATTATTGCAAGAGCCAAAACGAGGGTGAATTATATCTAAAACATCTTTAAAAGTAAAGAAAATAAACTTACTTTTAACTAACCTTGCGCACAATAAGCACACTCAGACAGAATTTATTTCTTATCAATAGTTTCAGATTTCTACAACATCATTACTTAACTCTTCTGTGGGTTCTGCATTTTTTGGGAAATTTTCTATGAGAATATGGCCACAGTCATCTAACACTTTTAAAATTCCAGTAGTAATTTTGCCATCTTTTGCATGAACTATAAAATCTGATATAATCTTTTGCCAAGTCTCATTTGGCACTATATCATCGATTTTTTTGTCAGCAACTACTCTTATAAATCTTTCTCTTAAGCAAACAAAAACCAATATGGCTTTGTGTTTTGATTTTCTGTTTACTCCTTGTTTGTCAAACTGATAAAGTGCAAAATCATTACATCTTTTTCTTTTGATGGATTTTGGAATAATCATATAAGTAAAAGAGCTGTATAGAAGTATAAAGTAGATAAAAAGAAATATTATCACCGTAAATTCAACTAAAACTTTATAGTCATTGTTGATATTAAAAAAAGCAAGAATCAACAAAAAAACTACAGTAAAAAATAGCGAATACAGAAATACTATGTATTTACTATTACCTAAAGAGTCAGTAACAGCTACCACAATCTCAGCCGAACTTTTTGACTCTATTTTGCCTATGAGCTCTTTTATACTTCTCTTTTCGTCACTGTTTAGATATTTATTCATTACCAGCCTCCACTTGCTCCACCTCCGCCAAAACCGCCTCCACCTCCGCTAAAGCCACCTCCAAATCCTCCACTTCCACCAGAAAAAGAGTCATCAGAACTATACCAACCAGGAGCCGTGCTGTTGCCGTATGCATTAGATACTTTGATAAAAGTTAAAAGAAAAAATGCAAATACCGCCACAGCGATACCAATTATGGCTGATACACTGAGAAGATAAGCAAAAAGACCTGCAAAACTGCTTGGCATCATATTTTTAGCAAAATCTCTATATTTTGTAGGAATTATTTTTTCTAACATCATAAGCAAGAAAAAGAGTCCAAAAAATAGTGGAGCAGCAATAGAGCTAACTTTTTTGTGTTTTTTGATAACAGGTTTGTATGTACCTTCTATCACACCGATGATCGCTTTTGTACCAGACAAAACACCTCTGTTAAAATCAGATTTTTTAAAATACGGAAGTATCTTGGTCTGAATTATCACAGAAGATATAGCATCAGTTAAATCTCCTTCTAACCCATAACCCACTTCTATCCTGACTTTTCTCTCATTTGGCGATACAATAAGCAACGCACCATTGTTTTTATCTTTTTGTCCTATGCCCCAAAATCTGC
>JALSKH010000192.1 GCA_026988975.1 Campylobacteraceae bacterium | reverse complement strand
CCAAAATCTGCTATATCATAGCCTTGTAAGGATTTTAAGGTTACAACTACTAGTTGATTTGAACTATTTTGTTCTAAATTTCTAAGCATTATATTGAGTTGGTTTTTTGTTGAAACAGACAAAATATTTGCATTGTCAACAACTCTGCCTGTTAATTTTGGAAAATTAGGCGACGCATAAAGCAGAGTTGTCAAAATGAGTAAAGATAAAACTTTAAAAAGTCGCAACATTTTAATTAAATTCTACCTTTGGTACTTTTGCTTCTTCTTTAGTTATGGAAAAAACCTGTTTAGCTTTTGCATCAGGATAAAGAAAGTGTGCTATCCATTTGTTTGGTATGGTTCTTAATTCTAAGTTGTATTTTTTAACAGCAGTTATATAATCTCTTCTAGCTACCGCGATTCTGTTTTCAGTTCCTTCAAGTTGAGATTGAAGTGCTAAAAAGTTTTTATTTGCTTTTAAATCCGGATATCTCTCAGATACTGCTAAAAGTCTTGACAAAGCAGAAGTAAGTTCACCTTGTGCAGCTTGAAACTTTTTGAATGCAGCAGGGTTAGTAAGTATATCTTTTGGTAAAACCATGCTAGTAGCCTTGCTTCTTGCCTCAGTTACTTGCAATAACACATCTTTTTCATGTTTAGCATATCCTTTTACGGTTGCTATAAGATTTGGAATCAAATCAGCTCTTCTTTTGTATTGATTATTTACTTGTGCCCACGCGGCTTTAACTCCCTCATCATAAGTTGGAACATTATTTATAATGCAACCGCTCAAGCCAAAACCTATCGCAATAAGCAGAAGATAACTTAATATTTTTTTCATGTTTTATTTCCTTAATATTTTTTACAAACTAGCCTTGTGTGCGATAAGATTAGTTAGTAAAAGTTGTAGAGAGTAAATTATAACAATATTTTTAAAAATAGTAAAACCTCTATATGTGTCCACAAAGAATTCCATAACATTTGCCTGTATTAAAATCATATAGTGTTGAGTGACCTAATTTTCCTTTTGGAAAGGGAACATCTTTTTGCAAGAAAAATGTGGCAGCATTTCCACCGTATAAACCAGCTGGGATAGCTATTTTTTTAAGTATTGTGTAGCCGTGCATAACAAAAGATGGTTTAAAAGATTTTTTTACATCGCCATTTATTATTTTTGGTAGTTCTATATTTTGTCTTTTTTTATAGATACCCTCTTTGAGTTTTGCCCATCTATTTAAATCTTCTTTGCTCACAGGTCTTATATATCCCTTTTTTGCCAAGTCTCTAAGTCCTGCTTGACCTGCTAAAGGTATTGATTTGTCTATGAATTGAGACAACTTTTTTTGCGTTGAAGTGAATAGTTTTTGTCTCTCTCCAATGGATTTACCAAACGATATAATGCCATCTCTTTTTGCGAGGTATGCCACTTTTACACTCTTGCCGAAAACTCTTTTGGATATAAGATTTAATGTTTTTATGGATTTGTTAGATATGTTAAAGTTTCCGCATCTACTTCTATTTTCGTATGTTGAATTTAGCATAGGAGTTGAGTTTGGAACACCCAAAACAATCTGTCTATAATATCCACTAACATACACGGCTTCTATTTTCGTTCCCTTTGTCCATTTTATATTCCAGATTGACGGCTCATAAGCAGATAAGAACAAAGCGACTGGTTTATTAGGATAGTTAACTGTAACATTAAATTTGGTAGCCTCGTGACCGCTGCTGTCAATCTGAATACTACTTTTTAATCCTCCATAATTGCCACCAGCAAGAACAATCATATCTTTTGGAAATTTTACATCAAATTTACAACTATCATTTTTACTTGTGGAAATTTGATTATCAATAGCTCGTTTTATCCTTTTTGCCCTACTTTTCATCTTCTTTAAATCTACAAATTTTGTGTTAGTGGTGACTAGTCCAGTTTTGGGATTAGCATAAATATTATAATTCATCTTTGCCTTTATCAAGTATCCTTGATTATTCGGCTTTACTCTTTTAAACATAGAATCAAAAATATTTTCTGTATAATCTTTGCCTTTAAAATTTATATTAAAATCACCTTTTATATATAAATCTCCTTGACAAGAATTATTTAATTTTAGATTGTCACTTTGTATATTTTTTATAATTAGACCAGTTTTTTTGCTATCTCTTAAACTGAGTTTATCTATTCTATATGATGCTTGAGAATTTTTAATTGCATTGTACTTTTCAAATAATTTTTTAAAAAACGGCTTCACGCTACCATCAAGCAAGATATCTTTTACAAGCTCATCAGAACAAATTCTCCTATCAAACATCTTCTCGTTCATATTTTCGATTGGTATATTTTTGACCATCGGATCTAAAACCAAAATCTTATCCAAACTAACTTTGCAACCCTTAAAAAATTCACAAGTAGGTTGCAAGTACATGTAAAAGATATGCTTATTTTTACCAATCACACTTGCTTTTATGTTATATAAATTTTTCTCTTTACTATATGGCTTCCATGTTACTATATTTAGTTTGTATTTTTTTAATATATCTGCTTTTAGGCTCTTCTGCGCCAATGCTTTTGCAGTTTTATCGCTCATTGAAATGTATGTAAATTTATATTGCCATATATAAAAAGGTAGAGCCAAACAAAGAAGCACTATCACAAATAATGCATTCATTGTCGTAGTATTTTTATTGAAGTGGTTTAATATATATTTTCTTGTAGCAATCCCCAAGCCTAGTATCATAGGGCCTATCCAAGCTGTAGTTATTGTGATCAAGTTTTTCCTTAGTCTATTTTATTTTTCTATTTTTAGCGCGATGGGTTATCTTGGGATTCCCTGCCTTTTGGATTGGACTAGCATGTTTTGTAAATCTTGCATACCTTTTTTGCCTGAGAATTTTTTTGCCATTTTTGCTGCATTTTTGAATTGCTTTAAGAATCTGTTTACTTCCATCTGAGAAAGTCCAGCTCCCACGGCTATCCTTCTTTTTCTGCTGTTGTTTAGAAGCGATGGGAGTTCTCTCTCTTTTTTGGTCATAGAACCTATCATTGCTTTGATTCTCTTCATCTCAACAGAATTTTCCAAATCCATATCTTTTAGCTGTCCTGCCATTCCTGACATTCCAGGAATCATACCCATCAAAGATTTCATGCTCCCTAACTTCTTCATTTGCTCCATTTGGGCTAAAAAGTCGTTGAAATTAAATTCGCCTCTTTTTATCTTACTTGTGATTTTTCTCGCTTGTCTTTCATCTATAATGGCACTTGTTTTCTCAGCCAAAGTTTCAAGATCACCCTCTCCCATCAGACGATTTACTATACGATCGCTAATGAAAAGTTCTAAGTCAGCAACTTTCTCACCTGTACCTATAAAACGAAGAGGAATTCCAACTTGAGATGCGATTCCTAGAGCTACTCCGCCCTTGCTATCTCCATCATACTTACTTAAAATTACTCCCGTTATCCCTATCTTTTCATTAAATGCACTCGCACTTCTAACAGCATCTTGTCCACTCAATGAATCTGCCACATAAAAAATCTCATCCGGAGTCAAACTCTTTTTAAGTCCCTCTAATTCACTCATCAACTCTTCATCTATTGCTAGTCGACCTGCCGTATCGACTAAAAGTACATCATACAGACCATTTTTTGCCTCTTTTAGAGCCTTTTTTGCTATCTTTTGTGGGTTCTTTTCATCTTCGTCATAAAATAGATCAATCTCATTTGCGCTACAAAGTTGTTTTAGTTGCTCAACAGCTGCAAGTCTTTGCAGATCACAAGCAGCAACGAGCACCTTTTTTTGTCTTAGTTTGAGATAATTTGCTAATTTTACAGTAGTAGTAGTTTTACCACTTCCTTGAAGTCCCGCCATCAAAACAACTGTTGGAGGCTTAGATGAGTAAACAAAGCCCTGATTTCCTGGAGCAGTTAAGATTTGTGTTAAGTTTGACTTTAGCGATTTTAAAAAATTTAGCTGTCCTATACCTGAAGCTTTTGTCTCTAATTCAACTTTTTTTAGAAGATCTTTGACTACTTTATGGTGAACATCTGCTTTCAATAGGGACTTTTTAAGAGTATCTAAGGCTTTTTTCAACGCCTTATCATCATCGGCAAATCTAATCTTATTTATAGCACTCTTAAACGAGTCAGTTAAAACACTAAACAAATCATACTCCTTGCATTTAAGTCGAACAATACTACATAAAAATTGCTTTGAGACTAATAAAAGGTACTTAGTTTATCTTATATTAATCATTTTTAACTATAATTTCTTTTTAAAAAAATTATAAGGAAAAAACTTGAAAAAAAATATTTCTATATTGGCTATCTTTCTCGCTCTGTTTATCAATGGATGCGGAAACAAACAGGTAGAAAATCCAAATATCCAAACTGTCAATTCACTAACCAAAGATATAACTGTTGGCAAAACATTTGAAAATATAACTCTAAAAGATCAATTCGACAAATCAGTTTCACTTGATAGCAAAACTACAAAGGTTATTTTTGTCTTCAAGAAAAAAAGTGGACATACTGCAAGAGGTTTCTTTGATTCCAAATCAGATGATTTTTTACTCAATAAGCATGTAGCATTCATTGCGGATATAAGTGGAATGCCGTCAATAATAGCTTCAATGTTTGCAATTCCTGATTTCAAAAAGCATAAATACCCAGTAATGCTGATAAGGGATGAAAAAATCTCAGCCAAGTATAGAAGCGATAAATACGAGGATTATATAGCTATAATTTCTCTAGATAATTTTAAAATAACAAAAATCACACTTGTAAGCACTGCGGAACAATTAGGAAAGTTACTGGATTAAACTTTCCTCCAGCCATGCATCTTTTTTGCTGTGATTACTCTGGTCTCTTTGTTTAAATCGATGCTATTTAATGCAACATAATTACTATCTTCTAAAACACCAGCGTAATCACGGTCATCTTTTTTATCAACTAAGATATACAATTCGCCTGCATTTTTCATCACTCTATATATCTTTTTAAATACAAGTTCTATATTTGTCTCTTTTTTCATGTCTATACATAAAAATAAAAAATCATACAAAATAGAAAATTTACTATACTTTGCTTGTTCCAAAGAGAAGCTTTCTATACGGATACTGTTCTCTTTTTTCTCTTGCGTTTCTCCTATATGCATAACATGCAAAAACGCATCAAGACTCTTAGTAAATTTATATAAAGATTGCACCAAGTCAGCATCACCATCTTCTATGATAGCGATATTTAAACCTGGATATGGCGGTATTGTGTCAAATAAAAGTTCAAAGTTTTTCATATCTCATGCAACTCTCTAAAGTTATATGCTTCTACAATGTCTTCTACGCTTTTTTGAAATGGAGCTAAGAGAACATCAATTCCCTCGTCTAGAAATTCTTCAAAATTTTCACTTTTATCTTTCAGAACAACAAAATCCATAAGATCTTTTGATTCTGCTCTATCCTTGAAAAACCTATCTCTTTTTACATTTCCACCATCCATCTCTACACAAAGCCAACCAATCTTATTATCTATAGAAGCAATTTTTGCATCACTATAATTTTGCCCATCAACAGGAATCAATAATTTCATCAATCAAACCTTTGAAACTCTTTTGGCTCATTGCTTTTAAATTCATAGCCCAAAAGAGAGATTTTATGTGCGTGAAGCATGAGTCTTTTTGACTCTCTTCCGCCATATAGCTCATCTCCCAAAATCGTAAAACCCATACTTTTTAGATGAACTCTTATCTGGTGTGTTCGTCCTGTCTCTATCACTACTTTTACTTTTGATTTTTTGCCCTCTATCATCAAAGGCTCTACATGTGATATAGCTTCTTTACCATTTTGGCTGATTTTGCTAAAAAAACTATTTCCTTTTTTTATCGTAATTATTGGCTCGTTTATATCAAAAGGCTCTACGACTTTTCCGCTAACTATAGCTATATACTCTTTGTAAACTCTTTTTTTTCTGAACTCTTCTATCGCCTTTTTTTGAAACTCTTCATCTTTTACCAGCAAAACCACACCACTTGTGCCCTTATCTAGTCTATGCAGCAGTTTTGCATCAAATTTCTTTTGGACTTCATCAGAAGTCAAGTGAGCTGGCTTATCGACCGCTATGATAAATTTATCCTCAAATATCACTTTTACTCGAGAGAGTTTTTCCACTCTAAATCTAGACTCTGCATCTATCTCTCCACGAGCTACTACTACTTTTTTGCCTTTGCAAAAAACTAAACCTCTGTCTATCAAATCTTTAGCAGCCCTATTGGAGATACTCTCCTGAAGCGCTAAAAGCTTATATGCTTTCTCTTTTATCATAACTTTCCTATCTCTTGGAGCAACTCTTGCATCTGCTCTTTTTGTCTAATGTTTGTTCTTTTTAGTAAATTGAAATCTATCTGTTCTAGCTCTTGAAGTGTGCAAATCTCTATATTTTCAACTAAAGAAAAAAGAACTTTTTGATTAAATATATACTCACCACTTACAACCCTACAACCAAAATGAGCTGGTTCTAGCGGATTGTGACCACCGATGCCATCCACAAATGAGCCGCAAAGCAAAACTACATCACTTATGGCGTATAGATTTACTAACTCCCCTAGCTTATCGCAAAGGAGGATATCTTTACTAAAATCACTCTCTTTTGAGAGTTTACCAAAGCTAAGATCTCTTTTTTTGGAGTAATTCTCTAAAAAAAGCTCAACTTTGTCAAATCTCTCCGGATGTCTTGGGGCTACAATCAAAATATCATTTTCATCCAGTCTCAATCTCTCTAAAACCAACTGCTCTTCTGATTCATGCGAACTAGCTAAAATTATAACTCTTTTTTCTGGTTTATGGTAACTCTTTGTGACAAGCGGAGCAACAGATGCCTTGATATTTCCACCTACTCTGACATCAATTGCCCCCAACTCTTGGAGTCTCTGCTTGTCTATTTGACTCTGTGCAAAAACTACATCAATATTTGAAAAAACCCACTTATAAAACCAACTAAATCTTTTATAGCCGCTATAAGAATTATCCGAAATTCTAGCGTTTATCAACATAGTTTTTACGCCTCTTAATTTTGCAACACAAAATAGCATCGGCCAAAGTTCCGCTTCTAGAACAACCAAAACTCTATGTTTTGTGATCCAAAATGGTAAAAAAATCTCAAATGGTAGATATCTAACACTACATGTAGGAATTTCATTCGCCTTTTTATATCCTGTTTGAGTGATAACGCTTATATCAATTTCTCTATGGCTTAGAGAGTCTATGATGGAGTTTAATGAAACCACTTCTCCAAGAGAACAGGCATGAAACCAAATATCTTGTTTTGTAAATTTTGGATTGTTTTTTAAAAAAAATCTTGCAGGAATCGAAGCTTTATACTTCTGCTTAAAACTCAAAACAACAAGCAAAGGTATCGCCAATACATATATCAGCGATACTAGTAGAAAATAAGCTATTGCCAATACTACTCTTTGATTTCTTGCTCTTTTTCTTTATATAAAATTCTACCGCAATGTGGGCAAGTAACTATCTCTTCTTCTTTTATAACTGAAGAGTAAACTTTATCGTTAATCTTCATAAAACAACCATAACAAGCCTGTTTTTTTACAGGAACTACTGTTGTGTTTCCTGCCCATTTCTTAATCTTCTCATAAAAAGATAGAATTTTTTGATCCATTTCCCCTGTAAGAGTCTGCTTGTTTGCATAAACACTCTTCTTCTCTTTCTCTATCTCGGCAAGTTCGTCAGCTATAGAGGCTCTAATCTCTTCAACCTCTTTTGAAGCCTCCTCTAGTTTTAGAGACTCTTCCTCTTTGTATAAATTTTTAGAATCTATCAATTTATCAAGTCTTTGTATCTCTTCGTTTGCAAAATCACTCTGCTCTTTTGCAATCTCCTCTTCAAGTCCAAGCGCTTTTACCTCTCTAGCGGTCTTGACTATAGCAGTTTTTTTTGAAAGCTCTTTTAGTTTTTCAGCCAACTCAGCAAGGTGCAACTCATTTTTGCCTCTTTTGAGTTTTGCCTCTTTTATCTCTTCATCATATGATTCTATCGCACTTTTTATAGCACTCTCTTTCTCTATGGCAACATTGAGTGCTCTTTGGATACTCTCTATCCTTGGTTCAAAACCATCTATACTCTTATCTATCTGTGAAAGTTCAATCAACTCGCTTAAATACTTATTCATCTATTTTTTATCCTTCATATATTCAAATGGATTTTTTGAATTTGACATTATAACCTTTAATGGAAAATTTTTCAAATATTGACTCAAACAATCTCCAAAAAATCTCTCACTTTCATAATGCCCTATATCTATAAGACTAAGTCCATTCTCTTTAGCCTCAAGTGCTTGATGATATTTAAAATCACCACTCAAAAAACAATCAACATCGATTTCGCTGATCAAATCTCCTCCACTACCAGTAGTTATGGCACAATTTTTGATATACTCCTTTGCACGAACCACCCTTAGAGTATCCATTTTAAATTTTGTTTTAATATTTTCACAAATATCCTCTAAGGAAGAGTTCACTCTAAATCTGCACACAAAATCATCACAAGAGATCACATCGTAACCCAATATATCCGAAGCCACAAATCTGTTTAGATGAGTTTTGTCAAAATTTGTATGCATTGATATAAGAGATATATCTTTTTGTATCATTTTTTGTATCAAATTTGAGGGATACTTGGAAAAATCTATCTTTTTCAATCCCCTAAAGATAAGCGGGTGATGCGTGATAATCAAAGAGTTTTTCTCCATAGAATCAACCAAATCACTATCGATATCCAGACTTAGAAAAACTCTTTGCACAACAGTTTCAAAATCACCGAGCAAAACTCCACTGTTATCCCACTCCTCCTGCAGTGAAAAAGGGCTTAGTTTATCTAAAAAATCATATACCTCTCTAACTAGCATCCAATCCCTCTTTATACTCAACTGCACAACCCTTAGCAAGTTCACGAATTTTGAGTATATAGTTCTGTCTTTGAGTCACAGAGATAGCCTTTCTTGCATCAAGTACATTAAAGGTATGGGATGCTAAAAGGCAGTAGTCATATGCCGGCAGAGGAAGCTTTTTTTCCAGGCATCTTTTGCACTCTACTTGAGCATTATCAAACTGCTCTTTTAGCATCTTTACATCTGCTACTTCAAAATTGTATTTTGAAAATTCATACTCACTTCTTTTGTGAACATCTCCATAAGTCGTAACTCCAAACTCATTTTCATTCCAAACCAAATCAAAGACAGAGTCTTTGTTCTGCAGATACATAGCAAGTCTTTCAACCCCATATGTTATCTCTACTGAAACAGGATGACAAGCTATGCCTCCAACCTGTTGAAAGTATGTAAACTGTGTTACCTCCATGCCATCAAGCCAAACTTCCCAACCAAGTCCCCAAGCTCCTAGGGTCGGAGATTCCCAATTGTCTTCCACAAATCTTATATCATGTTTTTTAAGATCTAATCCCAAAGCTTCTAAGCTTCTTAGATATAACTCTTGTATATTGTCCGGACTTGGCTTTATCAATACTTGAAATTGATAATACGCCCCTAGTCTGTTTGGATTTTCTCCATATCTTCCATCGGTTGGTCTTCTGCTTGGTGCAACATATGCCGTTGCCCAAGGTTTTTCTCCTAAACTTCTTAGGAATGTAGCATTATGAAAAGTTCCTGCACCTGCTGGAAAATCATAAGGCTGCACAATAGTACAACCCTCATCTTGCCAATATGTTTGTAATTTCAATAGCATTTCGCTAAAACTCAACATCATCATCCTTTTCTATTTTATTACGCTTTTTGAGCAAAGCCCAAAAAACTACGCTAACACTAGGTTTTCCTCGGCGGAATGCCCACGCGGATAAACCGCTATTTTATCTTTATTACGCTTTTTGAGCAAAGCTCAGAAAGCTACGCTAACACTAGGTTTTCCTCGGCGGAATGCCCACGCGGTAAACCGCTATTTTTTATAGTTTTCTACTGCTTTGTTCCACATTAGTTTATATTTTCTTCTTGTAAACTCTAGCTCTTTTTGAGTCTCTTGCAACTGTTTTGTAAGAGTATCTACTACTTTTCTATCCTCATCATACAACTCTTGCATAGAAAAAAGTGCCTCTTTTAAAAATCTATTTTCACTCTTAAGAGCATCAAGTGTCTCATCTTTTGCATCAAGCACTTTTTCATGAAGGTTTAGAATGGTGCCTATCGTTTTCTCTATAAAATCTGCCCCTACAAGTTGCGGAGCTTCAGGATTTACAACAGCAGATTTATCACCAGAGGGCATTATCGAGTATGTACCTCTACTTGCCTCTATATATCTTTTACCATCATCTCTTGTTTGCACACTTAGTTTGCCTTTGGTAATCATATCCTCAATAGTGTCAATATCAAGATGAACAAGCTTGCTAAATTCTTCTATCTCCAACCATGTTTGCACTTTACTTCCTTAAATCAATGACTCTATAGATATAGAATCTGTCTCAACTTTTTTTGCCTTAAGAACTCTATCCTCTTTGAGTTTTACATTTAGTTCTTTATCTTCTAGTGCTAAAATCTGCATCGCAAGGTATGCGCTATTGACCGCTCCTGCTTTACCTATAGCCACCGTAGCTACGGGCATTCCTCCTGGCATCTGAACGGTAGATAAAAGAGCATCTACTCCTCCCAAAGTTGAGGCTGACAAGGGAACTCCGATGACTGGCTTTGTAGTCAAAGATGCGACTGCTCCGGCTAGATGAGCCGCCATACCGGCAGCCGCTATAAAGACTTTAGCACCCTTTTTCTCTGCATTTAGAACATAATCATGAGTTCTTTGTGGACTTCTATGAGCTGAAGAGACTATTATCTCATAAGCAACGCTAAACTTTTCCAATATCTTTGCACACTCTTGCATGACTTCATTATCACTTTTGCTGCCTATTATTATGGAAACAAATTTCATACTATCTTCCTTCTTAAAAATGTAAATGCAGGTAAAGTTGCGGGCAGTAGAACTGCATTTGTATTTCCACTGTGTATCTCATCAAAAATTTTGCCCTTTTGGGTTTGCAACTTATCAAAACTCAGATACCAACTCTCACCCCTTCTATATATCTTACCAAACTCGTTTTCACTCTCTTGGACTCTACATGTAGGCATAATAAGTTCATACTCTTCGTTTGGTACAAGTTTAAATTTGCTAAGGCAACTCTTTTCATCCTCACAAACCATTGCATAAACTTGATGTGTACCTTCACTGATGGAGTCTTCTAAGTTTTGCGTGTTATCTTTTTCAAATGGTCTCTTCACAAGATAGCCATCATTGAAACCTCTGTTTTTAGTGCTTTGAAGCTCTTGTTCGTATCTTTTTGATTCAAATTTATCTGCATAAAAGTCATCTATGGCTTGCCTGTAAACTTTGGTTACTAATCCGACATAATATGTACTTTTTGTTCTACCCTCTATCTTCAAAGAGTCTATGACGCCACTTTTCAAAATTGTATCTACATGTGAGCTGAGATTTAAATCTTTTGCATTCATTATATGCGTTCCCTCTTCACTCTGCTCTACCTTAAAAAGTGTTCCACTCTCCTCATTTTTAGCATACATAGTATAAGGAAATCTACAATCATTCGCACAACTTCCGCGATTTGAAACTCTTCCACTTTGAAGTGAGCTTATGAGACATCTGCCGCTATATGCAAAACACATAGAACCATGCACAAAAACTTCTAATTCAAGCTTTGGAAGATGCTCTTTTATCTTAATTAAATCTTTAAGACTAACCTCTCTTGCGGCTATGATTCTCTTCACACCCAAATCCCAATAAACCTCAGCATCAAGATAACTAAGCACATTTGCCTGCGTAGAGAGATGGATAGGTATATCTGGCGCTATATCTCTAGCTAGCTTAATTATCCCAGGAGCCGCTACTATAAAGGCATCTGGCTTCATAAGAGCTACTTTTTGGATATGCTTTTTTAGTAGTTCTATTTGAGAGTTAAATGGAAAACCATTTATAGTTACATAGAGTTTTTTGCCTTTTGAATGAGTATATTTGATAGCCTCTTCAAAACTCTCATAAGTAAACTCTTTGCCACTTCTGAGTCTTAGTGAAAAATGACTGACTCCGGCATAAACAGCGTCTGCTCCATAAGCAAGAGCTATCTTTAACTTTTCAAAGTTACCAGCAGGTGAAAGCAGTTCAACTTTACTCATCTACTTCTTTTTTCCTAAACTCTCTATTATGGCTTCTATATCATCAGTTGTAACCAAATCTTCTGTACCTTCATCTCCATGAATATGAACAGCTGAACCCACTCTCTTTTCATCATCGATACTTCCTTCAAAGAGCAGACTGATGTATTTAGAGAGTGCCCTCATAACATTGATAACTCTCTCTATCTTTTGTCTGTGTATATCTTGATACTGCATGATGTCCATCGCCGCCATAACTTCATCTTCACCTGTTTGAGCTTTCACCGTCATCGCTTCTAAACTCTCTTTTATATCATTGTTACTATCTAGTGCCTTTTGAAATTGCTCTATATTTGGAAATTTATCTGCTAGTTTTTGGAACAGAGAGATATTTTCATCTATCTTTTGTGATACATTATCTATATCTGTCTCCATCTCCATTAAAACATTGTTTACCTCATCAAGCTTATCAAATATCTGTGTTGCTTTCACCTCAGAATCTTTAGTCACATCATCCAGTTGAGTTACCATTTTATGGTCTTCAGTAGGCGGTGGCGGAGGCCATGCCATATTTGCATCAGCCCTGTACTCCTTGGCATCTTTCTTCTCTTCGTCAATATCTTCACCATTTTCCATGTCGTCTTTGACGGCTTTTCCCACATCTTTATCGACAACTTCTTCCACAGCTTCCTCTTCTAAAATCTCTTCTGCCGGCACATCCTCACTTTTAGGTTCATCTAAATCGTCTAATCCACCTGCCATCAAAGCATCTAGTTCTTCTTGTGTCATAAATCTCTCCTGCCAATTTATTTTTATGCTTTATTATATATAATTTTTTATATAATTCTACTTTAAAAGGAAAAATAATGGTAGCAGATTTACACAATCATACTCCTTTATGCAATCATGCAGTAGGTAGTATCGAAGATTTTACGATAAATGCGATAGAAAAAAAGATAGATATATTTGGCTTTTGCGACCATGCGCCTATGAGATTTGATGAGAAATACCGCATGAGTTTTGAGCAAATGGCTCAGTATGAAACCGAAGTTCTACATGTGAAGGAAAAATACAAATCAAAAATCGAGATATTGTTAGGCTATGAGGTTGATTATATACAAAATTTTATAGATGAACGAGTCTTGAAAGCGGATGTTGATTATTTGATTGGCTCAGTTCATTTTCTAAATTTTTGGGGATTTGATAATCCTGAGTTTATAGGAAATTATCAAAATCAAGATATAGATAAAATTTGGGAAGACTATTTCGAAGCTATAAAAGAGATGGCAAAGAGTAATCTTTTTGATATAGTTGGACACATTGATCTAATCAAGCTTTTTAAATATTTGCCAAAAAAAGAGATAAAAATTATCGCAAAGGATGCAATTAAAGCGATAAAAAAATCAAATATGGTTGTAGAAATAAACAGTGCAGGTCTTAGGAAGCCAATTAATGAGATATATCCATCTCCAGATATTATGGAGCTTTTAGCCGAACTTGATATTCCAATAACTTTTAGTTCAGATGCGCATAAAATTGAGGATATAAGTTATAAAAAAGATGAAACAATAAAGTATGCAAAATCTTTTGGGTATAAAAAGTGTGCAATTTTCAGAGGTAAAAAGAGAGAAATGGTTAAATTTTAACCACATTAAGAAAAGTTTTTAAAAATCTTTTAGATATAATAGTAAAAATAAAAATTATAAGGGAGTACAAATGGGTAAATTTGTCAATAGCGTGGAAGAGTTCTTTAAATATTGCGAAGAGAATGAGGTTGAGTTTGTTGATTTTCGTTTCACAGACATGAAGGGAGCTTGGCACCATCTTTCATATACAATGCATGCGATAGATGCTGATTCATTTAAAAATGGTATTCCATTTGATGGCTCAAGTGTTGATGCATGGCAACCAATCAACAAATCAGATATGCTTCTTATGCCAGAAGCCGAGTCAGCTTTTCTAGATCCATTTACAGCAGATCCTACTATCGTAGTTTTTTGTGATGTTTTTGATCTATATAAAGGTCAAATGTATGAAAAATGCCCTAGAAGCATAGCAAAAAAAGCACTTAAATACTTAAGCGAAACAGGTGTTGGTGATGTAGCCTATTTTGGACCAGAAAATGAATTTTTCATCTTTGATGATGTAAAGATAAAAGATGAGATAAATTGTGCATATTATGAAGTTGACTCTGAAGAGGGCGAATGGAACGACAGCAGAACATATCCTGATGGATTTAACACAGGTCACAGACCAAGAACAAAAGGTGGATATTTCCCATGTCAGCCAACAGACTCTATGGTTGATTTAAGAGCTGAGATGGTACAAGTCCTTGAACAAGTCGGTCTTGAAACATTTGTTGTTCACCATGAAGTGGCTCAAGCCCAAGGTGAAATCGGTGTAAAATTTGGCACATTAGTAGAGGCAGCTGACAATGTCCAGATATACAAATATGTTGTAAAAATGGTAGCACATCTAAATGGAAAAACTGCAACATTTATGCCAAAACCTCTATATGGCGACAATGGAAACGGTATGCATGTACATCAATCTATCTGGAAAGACGGTAAAAATACATTTTACAAAGAGGGCGAATACGCAAACCTAAGCGATACAGCAAGACACTACATAGGTGGTGTTTTAGCTCACGCTCAAAGCGTTGCAGCATTTACAAATGCATCAACCAACTCATACAAGAGATTGATACCAGGATTTGAAGCACCATCAATTTTGACATACTCTTCACAAAACAGAAGTGCAAGTTGTCGTATTCCTTACGGTGCAAATGAAAAATCAGTCAGAGCCGAAATGAGATTCCCTGACTCAACTGCTTGTCCATATCTTGCTTTTACTGCTCTTTTACTAGCCGGACTTGATGGCATCAAAAACAAAACTGAACCAGTTGGTCCGATGGATGAGGATCTATTTGAACTAAGTTTAAATGAGATAAGAGAAAAAGGAATCCAGCAAATGCCTCACACTTTAAGAGAAGCATTAGAGTCTCTACTAAAAGATCAGGATTACCTAAAATCTGTAATGAGTGATGAATTTATAAGCACATACAAACAGTATAAATTTGAAACACAAGTTTGGCCAGACGAAGGAAGACCAACAGCATTTGAGTTCAAATCAACATACTCTTGCTAAAAATCTCATGAGTGGAGAAAAAACCTCCACTCACCCCTCTATTTTGACGATAAAATTATCGTTTTTATTATTTTTATCGACAATTTTAACTCATTAAAAAATCAGATTACTTTATAAGATTTATATATATTTTATATATGAAAAACTTCGTTACAAAATGACACACTTTGTAAAAAAATTAGCTTTTTAAACACCTAACATACCTACTTTATGGTCATTTTTTGCTAATATTCTTCTGAATATCATTCATATGGGGAGAGATCATGCAAAGTGAAAATAGACTTTTTGTAGATGTCCTTATAGTTGGTGCCGGACCTTCTGGGCTAAGTACCGCTATACATCTTGCAAATAAGCTAAACAAAGATGGCGAAAAAAAACGCGTCATGGTTGTTGACAAAGGTCAAGAAGTTGGAGCACATATACTTTCAGGAACACTCGTGAAAGAGCAAGCGCTAAAAGAGCTCCTAAGTAGAGAGGAGTTCGATAATCTCCCCGTACAAAGTGAAGTCATAAGTGATGATGTCGTAAGATTAACTGAAATTGGCTCATCCATGTTGCCATTTCATCTGCCATACATGAACAATATTGGCAATAAAATCATATCTTTGTCTGAGGTATGCAAATACTTGGCAAAACTGGCAGAAGAAAAAGGCGTAGAGATCTATCCTGGTTTCGCTATCTCTGATTTTATATATGAAAATGAAAAAATTGTTGGCGTAAAATGTATCGATACAGGCGTTGACAAAGAGGGTAAAAAACAGAAAAATTTTCAAGAAGGCACAAAAGTAGATGCAAAACTCATCATTTTAGCCGAAGGAAGTAGAGGAAGCTTAGCCAAAAAAGTAAAAGACAAATTTTCACTTAGAGCAAAATCAAATCCTCAAATGTATTCATTGGGTATAAAGGAAATTTGGAGTGTAAGAGACGGAGCCATCAAAAAAGGAGAAGTTTATCACACTTTTGGATATCCGCTAGAAGGCAAAGAGTTTGGTGGGGGATTTATCTATGGCTTAGAGGACAATATGGTCGAACTTGGTTTTGCCATCGGCTTGGATTATGAAGACCCAACTCTAGACCCTCATGCATTGATGCAAATCTGGAAGCAACATCCGTTTTTAAAAAATATATTAGATGGCGGAACACTAAAAGAGTATGGAGCAAAAACGATACCTGAGGGTGGCTGGCATAGCATCTCAAAGCTATATGTAGATAATCTACTTATAGTCGGTGATAGTGCCGGATTTGTTGCGATGCCTGCGCTAAAAGGTGTACATTTTTCAGTGACATCAGGAATGTGTGCGGCACAAACAGCATATGAGGCTTTGAAGGCAAATGATTTTAGTGAAGCAAAACTCTCAATCTATAAAAAACTTGTAGATGAGAGTAGAATCAAAAAAGAGCTATATCCCGTGAGAAACTTTAGAGCTGTTATGAGCGAAGGGTTATTTGTGGGCGGTTTTAAATTTGGAATACAACTTTTAACGAATGGTTTTTGCCTGCTAACTCCGCATCTTCACAAAGATTCACAATGCACAAAAAAAATCAGCGAATTTGCAGGAAAACATTTCAAACAGAGATTTGCCGGAAAATTAGATCATGACAAAATATTGACATTTGATAAAGACAGCAGTGTTTTTTACTCCGGAACATCTCATGATGAGGAGCAGCCTTGTCATTTAATTGTTAAAGATATGGATGAATTTTCAAGGATAAACATAGAGCAGTACGGTATGCCTTGTCAATATTTTTGTCCGGCTGGAGTATATGAAGAACACAAGAGTAAAGAGGGGAAACGGGGTCTTAAAATTCATGCTGAAAATTGCGTTCACTGCAAAACATGTGATATCAAGACACCAAATGATGCGATAACTTGGAATACACCTTATGGTGGAGATGGTCCAAAATACCAAAGTATGTAGGGGATTGTAAAATGACAACGATAATTAGTCTGATGAAACAAGTTCCTCTCCCAACACAAATGAGAATGGGAGAAGATGGATTGATGGATAGAACAAAGGCAAAATCAATCATAAATATAGATTGCTCTTTTGCACTAGAAGCAGGACTGCAGCTAAAGTCGATGCTAGGCAACGCAAAGCTGATAGTATGCTCAATGGGACCGCCATCATTTGAGCAATCCCTCAAAAAAGCAATATCAATGGGTTACGATGAAGCATATCTTCTTAGTGATAGAAAATTGGGTGGTTCTGATACATTTGCAACTGGACTTGCAATCTCCACAATGCTTAAGCATCTAGGTTTTGGCAAGGGTCTAAATGAGGATTTTATCATCGTTGCAGGCCGACAAACAAGTGATGGAGATACAGCTCATGTACCATCTCAAGTTGCTGCAAATTTAGACATTCCTCAAGCTACTTTTATAGAAGATATAAAATTTGAGGATGAACATATCATAGCAAGAAGAATCATAGAGGGTGGCTATCAGATACTAAAACTTCCAAAACCATGTGCTCTCTCTTTGACACCAACCGGGATTCCGCCTAGAAGACCTAGTCTCTTGGGCGCAGTCAAAGCCAAAGATGCAAAGATCAATGTACTAAGTGTAGAAGATATAAACTTAAGCGATGAAAAGATAGGGCTTAGCGGTTCTCCAACGATTGTCGCAAAAGTTGTAAATATCAAAAGCGAAAGAGCTCCCGCGATACTTAGCAAAGGAGATGATCCTGCTGCACTAATTGAAAACTTGGTAGAAAATATAAAATCTGGCAAAAATAGCTTAGAAGTAAAAGAGAAGAAAGAACAAGTTGCGAAAAAAGCACCCCCAGAGTATACAAAATTTGATTTTAGAGATGGAGCTAGCGGAATACTCACTTGGGCAGAGTTAGCAAATGGAAGAATTACAAGACCATCACTAGAGCTCTTAACACCTGCAAGAGACTTGGCAAACTCCCTAGAGGAGGGAACAAAAGTCAGAACACTCCTTATAGGAAATGATGTTAAAGAGCTGGCAAATGAGTTGATTATGCATGGAAGCGATGAAGTTATAGTGGTAGAGCAGAAGAGATTGGAAGAGTATAGAATCCTTCCATTTGCATCAATATTTGCCCAAGTTATAAAAAAATACAACCCCGAAATAGCTCTGTTTGCAGCAACGACTGCGGGGCGAGAACTAGCTCCAAGAACAGCCGTACTCACTCAAAGTGGAGTCACAGCAGATTGTACGGGATTGGAAATCGGTGAGTATATAGATAGAAAAAACAAAAGATTGGTGACTCCAATCTTAGAATCAAGAAGACCAACTTATGGAGAGTCAAAACTAGCCACGATACTGGGTTTTCATTGTCCTCAAATTTCAACCGCAAGAGCTGGAACATTTGAAGTACCAAAAAAAGATGAGAGCAGAGTTGGAAAAGTTACAGTTTTTAGACCAAAGTTAGAAAAAGAGGATTTTATCACTGAAATCGTCGAGACGATCAGAGGAGATGGCGGATTAGCAAATATATTTGAAGCCGACATCATAGTCTCTGGCGGTAGAGGTACGATGAGTGATGAGATGAAACTGGTAAAAGATTTAGCCACAGCACTCAAAAAACAAGGGGTCAACGCAGAGTATGCGTCTAGCAGACCGATGGTAGATATAGGCATAAGTGAGTATGCCAGACAAGTTGGACAAACAGGAAAAACTGTCAGACCAAAAGTCTATGTAGCCATTGGAATTTCCGGTGCAATTCAACACTTAGCAGGCATGAAAGAGAGTGAAACGATAGTAGCTATAAATAAAAACCCACAAGAGGCAATATTTTCAAATGCTGATTTTGGGATAGTAGGGGATTATAGCGATGTTTTGCCAGAACTCATAAAAAAAGTCAACAATGGCTTTACATTTGGGATAAAAGGGGAATAAAATGTATAAAATATTAAGTAAAAAATATCTATCACCAACTATAATCTCTATGGATATAGAGGCGCCATTGGTTGCAAAAAAAGCATTGCCGGGACAGTTTTTGATAGTAAAACTAGATGAATTTGCAGAGAGAATTCCATTGACTATCTGCGACTATGATAAAAAAATAGGCAGCGTAAATATCATATTTCAAGTAGTTGGCGAAAGTACGAAAGATATGGAAAAAGCTGAGGTTGGAGAGTTTTTTGAAGATGTTGTTGGTCCTCTTGGGCAAAAGTGTGAATTTTTAGATAAAAGCATAGAAGAGTTAAAAGAAGAGCATTTTGTATTTATAGCCGGCGGTGTCGGTGCTGCTCCGATACACCCTCAAATCAAATGGTTTAGCGAGCATGGATTGAAGATGGATGTTATATTGGGTGCTCGCTCAAAAGGATTGTTGATACTTGAAGAGGAGTTTAAAAAACTCACACCAAATGTCCATATTTGTACGGATGATGGCTCATATGGCTTACACGGAAATGTAACAGATGTTTTAAAAAAGCTTGTTCTAACTGATGGTAAAAAGTTTACCCAAGCAGTTGCCATTGGTCCTATGATCATGATGAAATACGCCACGCTTATGACAAAAAAACTTGATATTCCAACAACAGTCAGCCTAAACCCTCTCATGGTAGATGGTACAGGAATGTGTGGTGCATGTAGAGTTGAGATAGATGGTAAAGTTAAGTTCGCATGTGTTGATGGACCGGAGTTTGATGGATTTAAAGTAAACTTTGATGAAGCACAAAACAGATTAAGAATGCGTCAGGAGAATGAACTAGAAGATGAACACGAAAATGATGCTTGTCCGATAGAACACGAAGAGACACACAATAAAAAAGAGAGGGCACATCCATACACAAGAGAACCACTTCAGCGAGCAAAGAGTTTTGATGAAGTAAACCTAGGATACACTTTTAAAGAGGTCGTAGAAGAAGCAAATCGATGTTTCCTATGCAAAAAACCAAAATGTGTAAACTCCTGCCCAGTAGGCATAGATATACCGGCATTTATAAAAAAACTAAGAGAAGAAGATATAGAGGGAGCGGCAAGTATATTGCTTGATCATACAAAATTAGCTTCTATCTGCGGTCGTGTTTGTCCACAAGAAAAGCAGTGCGAGGGAAGTTGCATATCAGGCAATAAAGGCGAACCTTTGGCTATCGGACTTTTAGAGAGATTTGTCGGAGATTGGTCGCTTGAGCATATGGAGACGAAAGTTCCTCCAAAAAATGGCAAAAAAGTAGCTATCGTTGGTAGCGGACCATCTGGTCTCGCAGCTTCTGCTCAACTAGCAGAATTTGGATATGAGGTTGATGTATTTGAATCTCTTCATAAGCTTGGAGGTGTTCTGGCTTATGGAATTCCTTCGTTTAGGCTACCTAAAGAGATAGTAAATGCGGAGATAAACAGGATAAAAAAGCTAGGTGTAAGATTTCACACCAATGTTGTTATCGGTAAAACAATAACAATAGATGAACTATTTGACGATGGCTATGAAGCAGTATTTATCGGTAGTGGTGCAGGTTTTCCAAAGTTTCTTGGAATAAAAGGTGAAAATACCATGGGCGTTCTCTCGGCAAATGAGTTCTTGACAAGAGTAAATCTCATGGGCGGAAACAAACAAGAGTACCACACTCCCACAACGATAGGCAAAAAAGTAGCTGTCATCGGGGCTGGAAATGTATCTATGGACTCGGTCAGGGTGGCAAAAAGATTAGGAGTCGAAGCTTTCATAGTATATAGAAGAGGTTTTGAAGATGTTCCAGCCAGAAAAGAGGAGGTAGAACATGCAAAAGAGGAAGGCATAGAGTTTCATCTTTTGACAAATCCTGTAGAAATCTTGGCTGATGACAAAGGTCGAGTCAGAGGCTTAAAATGCGTAAAAATGGAGCTAGGCGAACCAGACAGTAGTGGCAGAAGATCACCAAAACCGATAATCGGCTCAGAATTTGTACTAGAAGCAGACACAGTTGTCATCTCCATAGGCACAAAACCAAATGACTTAGTAACTGCAACAACAGATGGCATGGATATCACAAAAAAAGGAACAATCATCATAGAAGATGGCAAAACAACCGCCACAACCAGAGAGGGCGTATTTGCCGGTGGAGACATAGTAACCGGAGCCGCCACAGTAATCCAAGCCATGGGAGCCGGAAAAAAAGCAGCAAAAGAGATAGACGAATACATAAAAGCCAAACACAACGCAAAAACAAAGATAATGGCATAAATATATACAGGCTCTACATGTAGAGCCTGTATATTCTCAAAAAATCAATCCTCCGCCATTTCCTTGGTCTTTGCCCTCTTTGGGTAGTGGTGATATGTCTGTAAAATATAGTTTTCTGTTACCTGACATCTTATACTTTACTCCATTTGGAACATCAAATTTTCTTTTTGTTTGGGGGTATAGTTTGATATAATTTTTCACGAAATTTGCAAATGACGGAGCTGCGCTTCTTCCGCCTGTTTCTCCTCTTTTCATTGGTGTATTATCATCGTGTCCAAACCATGTTAAAACCTCTATATCCGGCGTAAAGCCACAAAACCATGCATCTACAAAATTATTTGTTGTCCCAGTTTTGCCTGCTGTCTCTATGCCTTTCACTTGTGCTTTTCTTCCTGTTCCCCTTTTTACAACCTGTTTTAAGATATCTGTCAATAAAAAAGCTTGCGATGGGGATGTTATCTTGGTTTTTTCTACTCCAAAGTCTTGAACATCTCCAAATTTATTCTCTATTTTTAGGATCAATCTAGGCTTCACTCTTTGCCCATAATTTGAAAAAGTTGTGTAAAATCCTGCAAAATCATAAGGAGATATACCAAAACTACCTAGCGCCATCGAAAGGTCATAAGGCAATTTTTTAAATCCCTCCTTACTCAAATCTTTATAAACACTATCCATTCCCAAAGCAGTTAAGAGGTTAATGGTAGCTAAGTTTCTAGAGTGTACAAGTGCATTTTCCAAAGTTATCATACCCTCAAAATCTTGTTCATAATTCTTTGGTTTCCACTCTTTATTACGCGCTTTATCTACATAAACTCTGGAGATATCAGGGATTCTTGTTTGCCCGTTATACCCAACATTTAACGCATGAAGATAGATAAAAGGCTTAAAACTACTTCCTGGCTGTCTTCTACTTTGGGTGGCTCTGTTGAAATGACTCTTTTTGTAATCAATCCCCCCAATCATAGCTAAAACATTGCCTGTTCTGTTTTGAAGAACCACCATAGCACCATTTAACTCTGAATTGTTACCATCTCTGTTTCGATTTATTATAGCATCATATCCGACCATTAGAGATCTTTTTGCCAACTGTTGAAGCTTCAAATCTATACTCAAGTAAATCTTATATCCACCAGTTTTTAGATCACCATACTCAGGGCTTAATCTTTTTATAACCTCATCTATCACATAAGGAGCTCTATTTTGGGTGAGTGTTTTGTCATACACGATAGGGTGTTCATCTGTCGCGCTTTTATACTGCTTTTTATTTATCCATCCTAGTGAATACATTCTATATATAACCCTGTTTGCCCGGCTAAGAGAGAGATCAAGATGTCTTGTCGGATCATAAGCACTAGGAGCTCTTGGAAGTCCCACCAATATAGCCATCTCTTTCAGACTCAAAGCATCTAAATTTTTATTAAAATATCCCAATGCTGCTGTTTTTATACCATAGTATCCATGCCCAAAATATACTTGATTAAAGTACCTCTCAAGTATCTGCTCTTTTGTGAGTTCACTCTCTATCTTATATGCCAATATAGCTTCGTTTAGTTTTCTAAGCAGAGTTTTTTTCCTTGATAAAACTGTATTTTTGATCAATTGCTGAGTCAGCGTACTTGCGCCCTCCACCAACTTCATAGCCTTTATATCTTTCACCAAAGCTCTAAATATAGCCTCAAAATTCACTCCACCATGCTCAAAAAAAGATGTATCTTCTATAGCCACTAGAGCCTCTATCAGACGAGGTGGGATATCATCATATTTGACATATATTCTATTTTCTTTATCAAATATATTTGCCAACAATTCACCATTTCTATCAAATATCTGCGTTGCTAGTCTTGGCTTATAGTCTATGATTTTATATGCATCAAATCTTACATTTGAATAGAGATACAAAAATCCAATAACAAAAGATAAAGCCGCTAAAAGTAAAAACGAAACAAAATATTTCACTCTCTAAACTCCCGATTTTTAAAACCTGCTTCTATCAATGCTTTTGTATAGCTTTGCTTAGGATTTGATAAAACTTCTTTCATATTTCCACTCTCCATAATCTTTCCCTCTTTTATAACACCTATTTTATCACATATTTCCTCAACTGTTGCTATGTCATGCGTGACAAAAAGCATATCAAAACCAACCTCATTTTGTAATTTTTTAATCAACTCCAAAATCTCATTTTTGCTTTTCACATCAAGTGCCGTTGTAGGCTCATCTAGCAGCAATAACTTGGGCTTCACGCTCAATGCCATTGCGATGATGACTCTTTGAAGTTGTCCGCCACTTAGCTCTGATGGAAATCTTTCTATGATGTCAGTTTCAAGTCCTACCAAGCTTATATACCTTCGTGCCTCATCTTGGGGTATAAAAAACTGTTTTTTGATTTTTGTCAAAGGAGAGAGTGCTGTAAATGGATTTTGAGGAACTATACAGACTGTTTTCCCTTTTTCAAGTTCATAATCACAATCAATCTCCATATGCAGATCTAAAGAACCGGGCAACATACCAAGCAGTGCCTTTAGAGTCAAGCTCTTGCCGCTTCCGCTTTGCCCGATAAGAGCAAAAGATTTCTCAAATCCAAAAGAGATATTTACCAACTCTTTTTGCTTACTCTTTATCACTAATTCTCTACATGTAAAGCTCATTTAGTACTCACCAAAAATCTGCATACTGTCTCTAGTTTATTTACACTAGCACCAAGTCTTGGTATGATCCTAAGTATCGGTTTACTCACAGTTGGAGGTCTTATGGCTGCGACGATAAACCCTAAATCTTTTAGTTTTTTTTGAAGTGTCAATGCCTCTACGGATGAATTCAACTCGAGTGAAAATATCAATCCAGCCATCTCAAAGCCAAAAAAACGATATATAATTTCTCTTCTTTTTCCTATCTCATCTTTTAATCTCTTTAAATTCTCATCCATATAGATAAAACCCTGCCTAGCCAACTCTATATCAAAAAGTGATGGAGCTGTGGCGTATATAAGTGATTTTGCTCGATTTACTAGATACTCTCTTATGTGAGAGCTACACAATATATAAGCCCCATAACTCCCCATCGCCTTACCTAAGGTACCCATTTTTATATGGTATTTAGTTGGCTTTACATCAAACAGATCAAAAACACCCAACAATCTATCCCCGACAACTCCCACGCTGTGCGCTTCATCAACTATCAATAAAAATTTATACTTCTCACACAATTCAAAAATCTCTCTTTTGAGTAAATCCCCACTCATAGAGTATATACCTTCAACTGCAACTATAACTCTTTTTGCTCTATTTTGTTGGAGTATCTCTTCCAAGTTTTTCATATCATTATGCTCAAACTTTTCAACTTTCGCATCTACTAATTTAGAGGCTAAAATACCGCTTGCATGATACTCACTATCCAAAATCAACAAATCTTTTTTTCTCGGAAGCGACTCTATAAGAGCAAGATTGGCAAGAAATCCACTTCCTGCCGTGATGGCACTCTCAAAACTGTTTATTTTGGATAGATAATCTTCAAAATTTTTATGAATGCTCTGATATCCATTTACCATTTGGGAAGATTTTGGAGCGTGAGATTTATACTTTTTTATCTCTTCATATGTCCTATCCAAAAGAGAGTCAATCTCACTAAAACCCAGATAATCATTTGATGCAAAATCTACCAAACCAGGCTCACAAAGCTGCGTATCCCTTAGGCGATTTGATTTTTTTATCGCATTTAATTCGCTAGAGTACATCATGAGACCACTGCACAGTAGAAGCACCCACAAAAGCTTAGTTTTGGGTAAGATTTGAAATATAAAATTTGAAGTACTAACTTGTTAATTCGAAAACTTTTATCTTTTAAAGATTGCCCAAAAATAAGCTTCCCTTCGGGTATCAAGAGGTTTCGTATATACTGCGTTAATTGTTCTTGAATTAACTTGTTAGTCCTGCGAACAATTGCCTTGTCTATACAAAACCTCTTGATATTGTGGGTGTTTCTACTGTGCAATGGTCTCATCATTTAACTTCAAAAATGGTATCAGTTTCTCAACACTCAATCCCATAGCTGTACTTTGGTAGCCAATCACCTCTTTTATATACTCTTTACAAAAACCCTCAACCATACAAGCCCCAGCTTTATCTCTCCACTCATCTCCACTTAGATAACTCTCTAATTTTTTTGTATCAAATTCATAAAATAGATACTTAGTAGCACTCAAGTCTATAAATTCCATATTTTTTGTTTTATAAAACATACAAGTCAAAATCGAAACACTATTTCCACTCTGTTTTAGAAGTATCTCTCTCGCTCTGTACTTATCTTTTGCTTTTCTTAAGATCTCATCATCTGCACAAACTACGGTATCGGCACACAAGACAGGCTTGTCTAGCTCATTTTTTGCGAGATATGCCTCGAGTTTACCTTTTGTAGCATGATAAACAAAATCTTTGGGTTTTTTGTATGGCAAAAGATCTTCATCAAAATCAACTCCAACTTGAGAAAATTTAATGTCAAAACTTTTGAGTATTTTTGCTCTAGTTGCAGATTTGGATGCGAGTATAAGATCCATCTATATACCTTTTATAGCGATACCAAAATATACAGCTATCAAAGAGATCAATAGATTTAAAGGAAGGAGGTATTTTGTTATGAGTATTATATTTTCTTGCGTCAATAAAAAATCTTTTTGTTCATATGCTTTTTTTGCATTTAGATATTTTTTATAAATATACAAGAAATTAAAGGCCAAAAAGAGCCATATTGCCTCCTTGATATGTATCATTATAAACGCTGTAGGGTCTCCGTATTCAAAACCCATGCCTATATTCATAAAAAAAGATGCCGAGAGAATAATCAGCATTATAGGAACTAAAAAAATATTAAATCTTTTTAGTATCTTCAGACAATTTTCACATTTTTTCTCCACATCTTCAACTTTTTTACTAACAGGTCTTATGATAAAAATGATCACAAACATACTTCCAATCAACAAAGAAGCACTTAACACATGCAAAAAAATGATAAGTGTTTTGTAATTTTCAAAAATGTTTATTATCGTATCATACATAAATCAACCACCTACCTATAAAATATCTTTAGCATACTTAAAAGCTATTTTTTTCGCCTCTTCTATCATCTGTGGCTTTTTACCCCCGGCTTGTGCAAAGTCATCTCTTCCTCCACCTCCACCGCCTACTACAGGAGCTACCTCTTTTATCCAAGCACCTGCTTTTATAGGAGCATTTTTGACTCCGCTTGCAATGAGAACTTTATCTCCTCTTTTTTGAAAAAGTAAAACTGCAACACTATCTTTTTGACTTTTTAGATCGTCTATGCTCTTCTTTATATCTCCAGCCTTTAATTCATCCACGATAACTTCCACACCATTTATAAGCGTAGAGTCAACACTTTTACTTGCATTTGCACTAAGAGACTCAACTTCACTTTTCAAAGAGCGTATCTCTTTTTTTAATCTATCAATTCCTATAAATATATCTTTATGCTTAAGCTCTTTAGATGCTTTTTGAAGCAATTCTCTCTGTTTTTTAGCCTCTTCATAGGCACTCTTGCCACATACAGCCTCTATCCTTCGCACGCCCGCACTTACTCCACTCTCTTTTGTTATAAAAAAGCTTCCTATATTTGCACTATTTTGTACATGCGTTCCACCGCAAAGCTCAACACTTACATCGCCAAAGGAGACGACTCTAACCTCATCACCATACTTTTCGCCAAACAGTGCCATTGCCCCACTTTTCTTAGCATCATCTACATTCATAACTTTTGTCTCTTCTTGAATGCCTTTAAAAATCACACCATTTACAAACTCTTCAACTCTACTTATCTCGTCACTACTCATAGCTTTTGGATGCGAAAAATCAAATCTAAGCCTATCTTTTTCCACAAGTGAACCCGCTTGTGCCACATGTTCACCCAGAACACTTTTTAAGGCACTTTGAAGTATATGGGTAGCTGAATGATGTTTTGCTATCTCATTTCTGCTTTCATCGACTACCAACACTGCAACATCTCCCACACTCAACTCTTTTTCAAGCTCTACATGTGAAAGATTTAGATCGAAAAATTTCTTTGTATCGCTTACTTTTCCATACTCTTTTATGATTCCACTATCGCCACACTGTCCACCACTTTGAGCATAAAATGGCGTCTTGTCAAACATAACCCATCCGCTTTTATCCAGACTTACGATTTCTTTAAAATCTTCATCCAAAAGTGCTAAAACTTTTGATTTTGATTCCATACTCTCATAGCCAATAAACTCATTTAGTCCAAATTTTTCCAAAAGTGCTTTAAAGTCACCATGCGTAGCACTATCTCCACTACCTTTCCAAGATGCTTTTGCCCTTCTTTTTTGTTCGCTCATCAACTCTTCAAATTTTTCAACATCAACAAGGAGATCTTTGTCTCTAAGCATATCTTGAGTCAAGTCAAGTGGAAAACCATAAGTATCATAAAGTTTAAATGCAACTTCACCACTAAATATATCTTCCGTATTTTCTAACTCTTTATTGAACAAGTCAAGCCCAAGTGCGATAGTAGATAAAAACCTCTCCTCTTCAAGTCTGATTTGCTCACTTAAAACATCTTTTTTCTCTACAAGATATGGATACTGCTTACCCATTAGAGAATTTAGAGTATCTAAAAGTTTATACATAAAAGGCTCTTTAATACCTAGCAAATAACCGTGTCTTACAGCTCGCCTCAAGATCCTTCTTAACACATAACCTCTACCCTCTTTGTCAAAATTAACGCCTTGAGCCAACAAAAATGCAACCGAACGGATATGATCAGCTATGACTCTATAACTCGCCCCACTCTCGTACTTGTACTCTTTTTTGCAAAGCTTCACAACCTCATCTATGAGAGGCATAAACATACTCGAGTCATAGTTACTAAATACACCCTCTTTGACTGCTACAACTCTCTCAAGTCCCATGCCAGTATCGATAGATGGTTTAGGAAGGGGAGTTAATTTTCCGCTTTTATCTCTTTCAAACTGCATAAAAACAAGGTTCCAAATCTCTAAAAATCTATCGCCTTCCCCTCCTAGGTAATCTTCCTCTCCATTGAAATGCTCGCCTCCCTGATCATAAAAAATCTCACTACAAGGTCCGCAAGGTCCTGTATCTCCCATTTGCCAAAAGTTATCTTTATCACCAAATCTTTTGATTCTCTCTAGCGGAACATGTTTTTGCCAAATCTTCTCGGCCTCATCATCGCTATCATGAACCGTAACCCAAAGCCTATCTTTTGGAAGTTTTAAAACTTCAGTTATGAACTCCCAAGCATTTGCAATCGCATTCTCTTTAAAATAGTCACCAAATGAAAAGTTTCCAAGCATCTCAAAAAATGTATGATGACGAGCTGTATAGCCAACATTATCCAAATCATTATGTTTTCCACCAGCCCTTATACAAGTCTGTGCACTTGTAGCACGAGGTGGATTTGGGCGTGGAATTTCACCTGTAAATATACTCTTAAATGGAACCATTCCAGCATTTACAAAAAGAAGCGTAGCATCATCCGGCACAAGTGGCGCACTAGGCACCAATGTATGCCCCTTGTCTTCAAAAAATTCTAAAAATTGAGCTCTAACATCCATAAATATCATCCTAATTAAATTAATAGTGATTATTCTACCCAAAAGGCATTTAAAATTGCATAAGAGTACAATTTTAGCCAATCATTTTACTTGGTTCTACCCACTTATCAAATTCATCTTCACTTAAATAACCAAGCTCTAGGGCCGCCTCTTTTAGAGTGGAATTATCAGCATAAGCTTTTTTAGCGATCTTTGCCGCCTTCTCGTAGCCTATATGGGAGTTCAACGCCGTTACAAGCATCAAAGAGTTGTGTAAAAAATTATCTATTTTATCACGGTTTGGCTCAATTCCAACTACAAGGCGTTTTGAAAAACTTTGCATAGCGTCGCTTATAAGGTGAATGGATTGCAAAAGGTTGTATATGATCACTGGCTTGAAAACATTTAGCTCAAAATTTCCTTGGCTAGCGGCAAATCCTATCGTAGCATCATTTCCTAAAATTTGAGTTGCAACCATAGTAACCATCTCTGTTTGAGTTGGATTTACTTTGCCCGGCATGATCGAGCTACCTGGTTCATTAACCGGAATCGTCAATTCGCCTATACCACATCTTGGACCTGATGCCATCCACCTTATATCGTTTGCTATTTTCATCAAATTTGCACTCAAAGCTTTTATGGCACCACTTAAAACTACTTCTGCGTCGTGTCCTGTTAACCCGTGAAATTTATTTTTCTGACCCGAAAAATTTAATTTTCCATCAAAATATTCATTCAATTTTTGGGATACCTTTTCATCAAAATCAGCTGGCGCATTGAGTCCTGTTCCCACAGCCGTTCCACCAATAGGAAGTTGTGAACAATACACAAGAGCATCCTTGATCTGAGCAGTTGCAAGCTCTAGCATCGATGCATAGCCACTAAATTCTTGACCGAGCGTCAAAGGAGTGGCATCTTGAAGATGAGTGCGACCAATTTTAACTATATCCTTAAACTCTTCTTGTTTTTTTAGCAAAGATTTATGTAAAACATCAATTGCCGGTAGTAAAATGTTATGAACAGAGGATACTTCAGCTATGCGCATAGCAGTTGGAAAAGTATCATTTGAGCTTTGAGACATATTTACATCATCATTTGGATGCACCAATTTTTCTTTTCTAAAGTCGCCACCCAAGATTTGCGTAGCGCGATTGGCTATCACTTCGTTTACATTCATATTTGTTTGCGTTCCACTACCTGTTTGCCAAACTTTTAGAGGAAATTCGCCTTCTAATTTAGAAGATATCACATCATCACAAGCTGCCATTATCGCATCTGCTCTATTTTTATCAAGTGCACCTCTTTGTGCATTGACCTCAGCACATGCTTTTTTTAAAAATCCAAAAGCTTTAATCAACTCTTTTGGCATTGCTTGCTCACCAATGGGGAAATTTTCCAAACTTCTTTGAGTCTGTGCTCCCCAGTATCTTTCATCAGGTACAGATATTTCGCCCAAAGTATCTTTTTCTGTGCGTTGCTTCATTTTTCATCCTTTGTTGTGTTTTTTGATATATGATATCATTAATTTGTAAAAAAATTATTTAGTCTTTTTAGATACTATAGCGACATACTACAAACACAACAAAGGATAAAAAATATGAACAAAACAGCAAGAGTATTTGTAATTTATGGGTCTATTTCTATGGTATTATCTGTGGTTATCGGTGCTTTTGGGGCACATATATTAAAAAATATACTCTCAGAAAATATGATTGTGATTTATCACACTGGCGTAGAGTATCAATTTTATCACTCTTTAGGTCTTTTCGCTGTTGCTTTTGTTTCAAATTTTCAAGACAATAAGCAAGTAAAATATTCTGGTTATTTTATGATTCTTGGAATTATACTTTTTTCGGGAAGCCTCTATTTATTAAGCACAACAGGAGTCGGATGGATAGGAATAGTAACTCCGATAGGAGGGCTTTGTTTCATCGTATCTTGGATTTTATTGGCTATTGGAATCAGCAAGCAGTAGCATAAAATAGAAATTTTTGCTTCCTTCTAATAGTGTTTATAATTCCATTAGGCAAATTATAGTAGAATTATCTCTAAATAATTAAAAGGCAAATATATGAAATTACCATTTATAGACCTCAAAGCTCAATACGAAGCTCACAAAAACGAAATAAACAAAGAAATCTTAGGAGTATTAGAATCTACACAATTTATACTAGGTCCACAAGTTAGCAAACTAGAAGAGAGTTTGGCAAATTTTACCGGTTCAAAGCATGTCATAGCTTGCTCTTCTGGCACTGATGCACTTTTGTTGGCACTTATGG
>JALSKH010000191.1 GCA_026988975.1 Campylobacteraceae bacterium | reverse complement strand
TGTAGTTGAATGGCTTCAAGATATACCCATCTATCCCCATTTTTATCGTTTTTATAAATTTTTCACTATCTGAGTATCCTGAAATGATTATGATCTTTTGATTTGCATCTATCTTTTTCATCTCTTGTGCCATCGATATCCCATCTAGTTTTGGCATAGATATATCACTCAAGACTATGTCATACCCATTTTTTTTATACATCAAAAGAGCCTCTTCTCCGCTTGATGCAACATCTACACTTTTAAAAAATCTAGACAGATATGCTGCGACTTTGCTTCTGAGTCTCTCTTCATCTTCTGCATACAAAGCTCTGAAATCGCCACAAAGCCTCTTTAACTCTTCTAACTCATTCACTACTCTCTCCTGTCTCAAGTGGTAACTCTATCATAAAGCATGCCCCACCATCTCTTTGGTTTTCTGCCCATATAGTTCCAAACAGATGCTTTTGAACTATGATTTTACTCATATATAGTCCTAGCCCTGTACCATTTTTCTCTAGTTTTGTACTAAAGTATGGGTCAAAAATCTTACTTATGATCTCTTTTGAGATTCCACTTGCATTGTCACAAATCTTAAATAGCAAGTTATCTTGCCTTTTAAAGCTTACTGTAACTTTTTTTCCATCCATATCAAGATCGCTAAATGCATCCTTGGCATTGTTTAGGATATTTAAAATAACCTGAAGAAATTCTGATCTGTATATGTAAATCTCAACATCCAAATCACCCAAAAATTCTAGCTCTATGTTATTATTTTCAAAAGCTTTGCCAACTAGCTTAACGACACTTTCAAATAGAGTTCTTATACTCACTGTCTCTCTTTTTTTATCTGGACGAAAAAAGTTTCTAAAGTCATCTATAGTTTTAGATAGATACTCTGTCTCCTCTATGATTTCATTGGCGCACTCTTTTACACTTTGCTCTTTTAACTCTTCTAATTCTATATCTATAAGTATGTTGTTCACACTCATGCCAATCACGCTGATAGGCTGTCTCCACTGGTGGGCTATCATGCTTATCATCTCGCCCATAGCTGCCTGTTTTGACTGGGCAAGCATGAGGTCTTTGCTTTTGATCAGCTCATCTCTTAAACGCATCATCTCTGTTACATCTATAAAAGTTACGATATATCTATCTTTTTCATCCAAGACAATATGATTTGCAAAAACTCTAAATACATGCTCTTCTTCACCCTTTAGCATGATAGCAAAGTGATCTATGGCTCTCTCTTTTATGATTTTATCTACCCAATACACTCCATCATTGTATCTGCTTAGGTACCCCTCTCTTTGCACAAAAAGCTCACATATGCACTTATGCTCACTCTTAAACTCTTCCACTGTTTTATAGCCTGTAAATTCATAAAATCTCTCATTTGTGTTTTCCATATTTTTATCTACTAAAGATATGATTATATTTGGGTTGGCATCTAAAAGAGCCCTCAGATATGCCTCTCTGTCGGATAACTCTTTTGCATGCTCTGCGTATAAAACAGTGATTTTATCTTTGAGTTTTTGCATATAGTAGCTTATCAAAAATATGACTACAACTATAAAAAACAGAAGCGTCAAAAAGAGTTTGATAGCCTCTATTGTTTGAGCTTTTTTTAAACTTGTAATATCCTCAAAAAATACAAATTTACCAAACAAGCCGCCATCATATCTCTTTATATCTATCGCATGCACTGTATAGTCTCTATCTTCATAACTAAATCTAGCATCCTCTCTTAAGATTTTATCTTTTGATACAGATTTTAACAGTTTCATATCATTGGCATAAACATCATTTTGCAAGAAGTACTCTTTCACATGAAAATCTAGCTTATGGGCGTGATGAAGATAAAGATTCTTTTTTCTGATAA
>JALSKH010000190.1 GCA_026988975.1 Campylobacteraceae bacterium | reverse complement strand
GCTGCAATTGATCTGAAAACTTTTGATTTTTCAGCTTTTATATCTAACATTCTTAACATTTTAGTAGTACCTGTCTATCAAATCTCCGCCACACTCAAGCTCTTCAAACCAAGAGAGAAATTTTTGACAATCAATGCCACTTAGCAAAGAGCCATGCTGAGGGGCTATGGTTTGAACATCATGCTCTCTTACCTTTTTTACCCAAGCTTTGCAAAATTTATTTCCAGCCATATACCGTTGATGAAAATTTAAAAGCGTCTCTTTCATATCTTCAAACTTCAAACCTTGAGTATTTGCGCCATACTCTTTAGTGATGCTAGCTCCTATATCTCCACTAAAGAGAATCTTAGAGCGACTGTCATATAGAGAAAAATTAGCCGCACTATGCAAAAAATGCGCAGGTATAAACTGCAGATACTCTTTGCCAAAGCTGATCTTAGCTCCCTTATCCTCAAGCGGAAAGACTCTGTTGTAGTTCATCAAACCGTAATGGCTCATAAACCTCATCCACTGCTTTGAAACTATCTGCCTTGCACCGCACGAAACAGACCATTTGCCGATAGAACCAGCGACATCTGGGTCTTGATGCGAGTAAAATATATACTTCAGTTTCTCTATCTCTATATGTTTTGAAACTCTATCATAAAGCTCATCATAGGATGAAAGACTACCAGGGTCTATCAAGATAGCCGAACTGTTTTGGATTATAAGATACTGATTTACTGCTAAAAAACTCTCTTCATTCTCTTCATTGTCAAAGCTGAAGATTATGCACTTATGCTCCCCGTCCTCATAGATAATCTCTTCATCTTGCATTTTGCAATCCTTTAAACTCTCTTATCAAAGCCATCTGCCTTTTGGCTATATAATCCACAAGTTGCTTCTTTTGATCATTTTTTAACTCAAACAAAGCAACAACCCTAAACTCATCTTTTAACTCTTTTATCCTTGCGACTCTTCCTTTTGTATCTAAGTTTAGCAACGACTTATCCGTACCTAGTTTCAATTTAAAAAACAATTCGCTATCTATATTTAAGCCAGCCGGAAGTGACTTTAAGGAGATATTGCAACCCTCTAGGCTTATATCTATGATATGCAGATCTGTTGTAAGTTTTTGTGCATCATAATATATCTCTACGATGCTGTTTGATTCGGGCATAACTCTTACGAACTTCTGATTTGATGGAAGAGTTGGTATATAGCGAAAATTGTTCAACTCTACGATTTGGGTCTCAAAATTTATGCTCAACATATCACACTCCAAAGCTTTTGGTAAAAGTTCTGACTCAATGGTTGTTTTTTTATCTATATGGATAGCTCTTTGTTGTAGGTATGTCGTCTTTATCTTGATTTGATTTTCCATCACCTCTTCGATACTCGCGGTATTTGATATAGAGAGTCCTTTATAGGAGTTAAAAAGTCTTATCTTTGATCTGTTTCTCTTGAGTACATGTAGGAGATTTATCATCTTGAGTCTCTCCTCTTCTTGTTTCTCCTCATCGCTTAGGTTTGGATCTTCCTCTCTTAAGAGTCCTAGTTCTGTGATATCATCAAAAGAGAGTATGAAATAGTCATCTTTTTTAGGAATCTTAGTGGACTTTAGAACAAAATGTCTGATTTTGCCATCTTTGTCTCTGAGTTTTGCATTAAATAGCTTATTGCTGTTCTCTCTGATAACTTCAAGCCAATTTTGCCCCTCTTTTTCATATAAAAAATTATCATGAGGGAGTAGTTGTTTTGAAAAATCTTTGAAAAAATCTTTGAAACTGCCCAAATCTTCTTGAGCAAAAAACACCAAACACTTCGGGTTTATCATCAATACATCATCTTTTTGGATCAAAATAAGTATGATGTCTTGATACTCAAATGTATCTTTCATATACGACTCAAAAAGTTCTCTGTTTTTTTCATTCTGAATTTGAGTTATCACCTCTATGAGGGTATCAACAAGCTCGCCTATAGGGATAGGTTTTTTTAAATATTTAGATATACCTATATCTATAGATCTTAACAGATACTCTTTTTCATTGAATGCTGAAGTGATTATGATCTTGGTATCATTTTGTAGTTTTTTTATCTTAGATGCCATATCTAAGCCACTCATATCTGGCATTTTGATATCTGTTATGACGATTTTAGGATAGTATTTTTTGAAGAGTTCTAGCCCCTCTTCACCATCACTTGCAACTATAACATTTGTAAAAAATTTTTTGAAAATTTTTAGCGCCTGCTTTTGGAGCCCTGCATTATCTTCTATATAAAGAAGTTCGTAATCTTTTGCCAATCGTGCTAGTTTTTTGTAACTATTTTTCTCTTCCATAACAGCTCCAAAATAGTTTTTATTTCTACTGGTTGATTATATCAGCTTTAAATAGATATAATACTTAAAAAGAATTGGGAGTGTATTATGAAAAAATTATCTATGTTATTGTTATCTACTCTATTTTTAGCTAGCATTTTAAATGCTGGTTACAATCAAGAGAGAAAGGTTTTAACTTCTATCAAAGTTTTACAAGATATCGTGAAAGCTCCAAAGATGGGAGCAACACAAAAGATGCTACAAAATGCGAAAGCTATAGCAGTTTTTCCAAACACCATGAAGAGTGCATTTTTGATTGGTGGCATCATGGGAAGCGGAGTTATGTCCGTAAGAGATGAAAATGGAAAGTGGAGTGAACCTATCTTCGTAAAACTAAGAGGTTTGAGTGCAGGACTACAAATAGGATTTAAAGCAACTGACATAGTAATGCTTTTCAAAACAGATAGAAGCCTCGATGGTTTGGCTAATGGAGAGGTAACCCTAGGTGTTGATGCCGGTGTTGTAGCACTTGCACGAGGAACCAAACAGACAGCACAAACAGATGGCAAACTCGCAGCAAATATAAGAAGTTTCGGTAGGAGCAGTGGCTACTATGTAGGTGCATCTATCAGCGGGGGAACACTCAGTGTGAATGATAATGATGATTTTGACTATTATGATGATTTGGTATATATAGATGATATATTAGCAGGAGATAGGATAAAAGATAGACCCGAATCCAGAAAGTTTGAAAAAGCACTCAACAATCTATAAGATCTGTAAAAAGTGAGTTTTAAAACAAATTTTTTATCTTTTTTTAGAGAATTTTTTATATACCACCATAAATCTTTGGAGTTTCGCGCAAAAGTCTTCGCCTCAATGATCGCGTCAAATAAAAAAGATGATGAGGTGGAATATAACATCTTAAAAGAGGTAGCAAAAGAGATCTATAAAGACCCTCACAGGATAGATGTTCTAGTTGAAACCACAAAAGAGTATGTTGAAAAAATCATAAATATGAAAAGTTTAGATATAGACTCTCTCATAAAAGAGATCAACAAAGAGTTTCGCACAAACCCGAGATATATAACAAAGATAAATATAAGACATTTGAAAAAATTTCTAGTGTCTCCTGGGCATACAAATGAAGAGACATATCTTTTGCAACTAAGAATCATAGAGTATTTTAAAAATGAGCTAAGATACTACAACAGTAAAAAAGAGAAAAGAAAACTAAGAAAATATTAATCTAAAAAATCGTATCATATAAAGATTAATTATATGCAAGGAATCTACTGTGTTAAAAACGATAAAAGCGAAACTTATGGCAACTACACTAACATTTTTTATAGTAGGTTCGGCTATTTTATTGATATTTATATCATATAGTTCAAATAAAATCATAAAACAATCAACAACAAGCAGTATAAATACTCTAAGCGATTCTATCTTTGTAAGCATCAGAACAAGTATGAACATGGGAGACCCTGATGTAGTTGAGGAGACTCTTAAAACTATAAAAAAGATAGATGGAATTGATGAGATAGAGATCGAAAAATCAAAAGATGTTATAAGTGCATTTGGTCTTAAAAGTGCATTTACAGACAATCCTGAAATCAGAAAAGTTTTTCAAACAAAAAAACAGAAGATTCTAGAACAAAATAACGGCTCTCACACACTCCAACTCCTAAAACCGCTAATAGCTACAAATGAGTGTATAGGTTGTCACGCAACATCAAACAAAGGAGATGTGCTCGGTGTAATGGACTTAAAATTATCTCTAAAAAACAGTGACAAAGAGATAAAAGATTTTAACTATATGATTATAGCTAGCTTAGTCATAGCCTCTTTTCTTGCTGTTGTTGGATTTTTATTTTTCTTTAAAAAAGAGATTTTGAAACCATTGGAATTTCTCTCTTTGAGAGTAAAAGATATAGCAACAGGTGATGGTGATCTTACAAAAAGACTGAATTTTGTCAAACAAGATGAGCTAGCTGATGCAGGGAAATGGGTAGATACATTTATACAAAAAGTTGGAGATTCTATAGGAGACGCCAAAATAGCAAGTGAAAATAATCTAAGGCTATCTGATGAATTGAACAACCACTCCAACATAGTCTCACAAAAGATTCATGAAAATCTGGAACTTATAAGTGAAACAAACGAGATGGGTATAAATATGAAAGCTATACTGGAAGATACCGTAGTCAGTGCTGAAGGAAGTACAGAGTTCATAGAATCCACAAATAAAAAGCTGCAAAGCGTTAAAGAGACAATAAATAAAATGACACTCAAGATGCAAGCAGAATCACAAGCTGGTTTGGAATTGGCTGATAAAATCAGTGAGCTAAACAAAACAGCCGAAGATACAAAAATGGTTCTGGAAAAAATTTCAGATATATCTGAGCAAACAAATCTCTTGGCACTAAATGCAGCTATAGAAGCGGCTCGTGCGGGTGAGCACGGCAGAGGGTTTGCTGTTGTGGCAGATGAAGTTAGAAAACTAGCCGAACAGACTCAAAAATCACTCGTAGAGATAGATGCGAGTACAAGTGTAATGACTCAAGAGATCGCAAATGCAAGCGACAGTATAAATAAAAATGCAAACAGTATAGAAGCACTCGCAAATGAGTCTATTTCAGCAAGTAATGAGATAGATGAAACCGCAGCAACTGTAGATAATGCCCAAGAAATTTCTCAAAAATCACTCGTAGAATCAATTCAACTTGCAAAAGATGTAGAGAAAATTTTAAACAAAATAGAGACTATATACAAATCATCACATGAAAGCATAGGTGTGGTTGATGAGATAAAATCCATCTCAAACAGCATAAAAGAGACAGCAAACAATCTAAATAGTAAATTGAACAGTTTCAAAACATAAGATAGGGTTTTATATATGAATAAAAGTAGAGATTTTTTACGAACGATAGTTGAAGAAGATCTAAAATCTGGCAGATACAAAGAGGTTGTTACAAGATTTCCCCCAGAGCCAAATGGCTTCCCCCATATCGGACATGCTAAATCCATTGCCATAAATTTTGGAATTGCAAATGACTTTCACGGACACTGTACGCTCAGGATGGACGATACCGATCCGACAAAAGAGGATACAGTATATGTCAAAGCCTTAAAAGATGCTGTAAAGTGGCTTGGATTTGAGTGGGAAGGCGATGTGAGATACACTTCTGATTATTTTCATAAACTGTATGATTATGCGATAGAACTCATAAAAATAGGCAGGGCGTATGTCGATAGTCTGGATGAAGAGAAGATGCGAGAATATCGTGGAACTGTCACAGAACCAGGCATCCGCAGTAAATTTGCAAATCGCACGATTGAAGAGAATCTAGACCTTTTTGAGAGAATGAAAAACGGTGAATTTAAAGATGGAGAACATGTACTAAGAGCAAAGATAGATATGTCTGCTGCAAATATGAAGATGAGAGATCCTCTACTCTATCGCATAAGAGATACACACCATTTTAGAGCGGGAGATGAGTGGTCTATCTATCCTATGTATGACTTTGCTCACTGCTTGTCTGACTATATCGAAGGGGTTACACACTCTATCTGTACGCTGGAGTTTGAAAACAATCGCGATATATATAACTGGGTACTTGAAACTCTGAAGTTAAAACCACCTAGACCTTATCAATATGAATTTGCGAGACTTAATATCAGCTACACAGTTATGAGTAAAAGGAAACTTTTGGAACTCGTAGAGAGTGGAGTTGTAAATGGCTGGGATGATCCACGACTTCCGACTATCGCTGGATATAAAAGACGCGGCTATACCCCTGAGTCAATCTTGAACTTTTGCAACCAAATAGGCATAGCAAAGGCAAATTCGATGGTTGATGTCGCACAGTTGGAGTTTTGCATAAGAGATGATTTAAATAAAAAAGTGCCTCGTGTGATGTGCGTACTAAATCCTCTAAAAGTAACAATCGAAAACTATGAGGGGAGTGAGGAGTTAGATGCTCCATACTATCCTGATGATGTTCCAAAAGAGGGCTCAAGAAAATTGTCGTTTTCAAATGAGATATATATCGACCGTGAAGATTTTAATGAAAACCCACCAAAGGGTTATTTTCGCCTCACACCAAAACAGTCAGTCAGACTGAAACATGCTTACATCATCACTTGTAAAGAGGTTATAAAAGATGAAAATGGCAATATTGTAGAGATAAAAGCGATATACCACAAAAACTCCAAAAGCGGCTCAGACAGTAGTGGTATAAAGGTCAAAAGCGCTATCCAGTGGGTAGATACAAAGAGTGCAAAAAAAGCAGAGATAAGAGTTTACGACAGACTCTTTAAAAATGAAACTCCTCAAGGCACGGAAGATATAAATCCTAACTCTTTGAAAGTTATCAAAAATGCTATGATAGAAAATGCTGTGATAACTCAAAAACCAGATGTCAGATTTCAATTTGAAAGAGAGGGGTATTTTTATGCTGACCCTATTGACTATAGCGACAAATTGCCGGTATTTAATAAAATAGTAGGGTTAAAAGAGTCTTGGGGCAAGAAGAAAAAAGTATCTAAACCTAGAGTTCAAACAAAAAAAGTGCAGATTGAGGGTGTCGTAGCACCTATGAATGAGGCTGAACAAAAACTCTTTGATAGATATACAACTAAACTCAACCTAAACAGCGAAGTGGCAAATATATTGGCCAGAGATAAAACGCTCTCCTCTTTTTATGAAGATGCACTCTCACACAACAAAACTCCTGTAACTATCGCCAACATCGTAGCAAATGAAGTTGCAAAAGAGTTAAAAGAGAAACAGGTAGATGAATTAAAATTTAACCCCTCAGAGATAGCTGAACTAGCCAAAATGATTGATGATGAAATGATTTCAAGTAAAATTGCCAAAGAGGTATTTCAAGAGATGACCCAAAACGGCGGAAATCCGACACAAATAGTCGAAACTAAAGGACTTATGCAGATAAGTGATCCATCTAAAATTTCACCAATCATCGATGAGATCATCGCTAAAAACCCAGACAATGTAGCTAAATTTAGAGCAGGAAACAGCAAACTTTTGGGCTTCTTCGTCGGACAAGTTTTAAAAAAGACAAATGGAAAAGCAAATCCTAAAGTAGCAAATAGACTCGTTATAGAAAAATTAAAACAATAGCACAAGAAGTGGCAGAGAGGAAGGGATTTACTTACCCACCAAAAGCTTATTTTACAAAATTTTGTCTGTTATTTTTAAAATTTCTTTTTTTAATGGCAATAATTTTTCATTTACTATATCCCATATCTCTTCAGGATCTATACCAAAATAATCGTGAGCTACTATATTTCTAAAATCTTTTATCTTTTGCCA
>JALSKH010000189.1 GCA_026988975.1 Campylobacteraceae bacterium | reverse complement strand
TTGCACTTTCTCTTTACCCATATATGCTAGTGTCTTAGACTGATTTTGTACTTTTTGAGAGACTATCTTTTGCCATACTCTTTTTTTAAAAGGTTCACTCCATGCTATCTGCTTATGTGCTACTTGGACATATCGGCTATGTTGATGAAAGGGTATAAATACACCATTAGGCGTATGTGTCTTGTCACAAGTAAAAAGTACTATGTTTGACTCTGTAAGCCGTGACATGAGTGCAGAGGTAATGGTCACTTGATGTACTTCTAATATAATGACCGATATATCATCTATGGGTACTTTAATAACCTCTGCATCTTTTGGGGCATACTTTAACTGGTCATTTTCTATGGAGATTTTAGAAGGTTTGGTTATGACTACTGTTCTCCATCCCATGAGCTTATCTTTTTTTATTTTTTTGTGAAATTTCTTTTTTCTTTTTGAGTATTTTTTTTGTGCCTACACGTTTTTCTTTATGCACCTCTGTAATACTACCTAATACATCTACTTGATATTTTTTCAAATATTCTAAACTTCCTGTAGAAAATCTATTTTTGGTTGCATTAAAATTTGCATCAGTATGTCGTGCGATAGCAAATCTACCATCAGATAGCGTAAATTTCATATACCCACTTATTGGTTCTTTCCCTTTTTGTTTTATCTCAATAAACTCATCTTTAAAAATTGAGAAAAGAAAATCAAAAGTATCATTGATTTCAATATTTTTTATTGTTGTATTTGGAAGTTTCTCTTTCTCAAAGTCAGATACATACAAATAAATAAAATGATATTTATCTTCTTTTAAAAACACATCAACCCTTTTAACTTCTCCATTTTCTGCAACACCACCATTGACTTCAAAAGTACCTTTTACTTTTTCTAATTTTTTAGAACGTATGGTTTCTTTGTGTGCTGCACCTGTTACCTTACGTCTAGGAGCATTAGAGACAAATATTTCATCTATACTCTTCTGTACTTCGTCTCTAAGGTTTTCCATAGGAGGCGTAAATCTAAACTTTTTTGATTTTTCTTCACTTTTTTCATATGCAAAACCATCTCTCTTGGCTGAAAGTGTAGAGAGTTTCTGCACTTCGGAGTCTGTAGTAAAAGCAATGATGATGGCATCTACAGCGTGATGCAGATGTGTATCTCTACTTTTATTACCTACTCCCCAGTTATGTCTAAGCATATTGGTTAGTGTACCGTTGATACTGATTACTTTTTTTGTAGCACTACTGGTGAGTTCCAGATTGTCATCTATGAAACTTTTTATATAACGTGCCATATAAGCAGTATCTC
>JALSKH010000188.1 GCA_026988975.1 Campylobacteraceae bacterium | reverse complement strand
TAGCGCTACAAAAGTTAGGTACTATGAGTAAAATTGATCTATCTCACAAAGTCTATACAGAGCTTTTTGATTTCAAAGACAATAGCGAAGCAAGCGTACTGAAAGAGTTCAATAGAATTTTTAAAACTCACCTAACAAAAGAGCAGATAAATACAAAAGATATATTAGATAGAGTAAATGGAGATATCCGAGTAGCAAATAATTTAATGATAAGAGGAACTCCTACGCTATATGTAAATGGCAAAAAAGACCCAACTAGATCACTATATAAAAAATTGGCAAAAGAGGGTAAATAGAGATGGATAGATTGGTTATAGCTACTAGAAAAAGCAAACTTGCACTTTGGCAATCCGAGCATGTACAAAAAGTATTGGAAGATGCCCATAACGGGCTAAAGGTTGAGCTAGCTCAAATGCTCACCAAAGGCGATAAAATCCTAGATACACCACTAGCAAAGATAGGTGGTAAAGGGCTCTTCACGAAAGAGCTGGAAGAGTCTATGCTAAGAGGTGAGTCTCATCTAGCAGTTCACAGCCTAAAAGATGTACCTATGGAGTTTCCGCAGGGTTTAAAACTAGCAGTTATAACCAAAAGAGAGGATGTCAGAGATGCCATGCTGTCACAAAAATATGCAAGTTTAGATGAGCTTCCAAAAGGTGCGGTAGTCGGCACTACAAGTTTGCGAAGAAGGATGCAACTTTTAGAGATGAGACCTGATTTGGTTATCAAAAACCTAAGAGGAAATGTCAATACAAGAATCCGAAAACTAAAAGATGGCGAGTATGACGCCATCATACTCGCAAGTGCAGGCATAAAAAGACTAGGACTTCAAGATGAAGTGAAATTTTTTACCCCTATCGATACAGACATAATGACTCCTGCGAGTGGTCAAGCCGCACTGGCTATAGAGATAGTAAACAACCCAGAGGTAGAGAAGCTTGTTTCTGTTTTAAACGATGATGAAGCGATCATAGAGACCACGATAGAGCGAGATTTTGTCAGAGTTTTAGAGGGTGGATGTCAAGTACCGATAGGCATAAATGCAAAAGTAAACGGAGATGATATATCTATATCGTGTTTGATTGGCTTACCTGATGGAACGCAAATCTTAAGAGAAAAAATAAAGATAAAAAAAGAGAATAGAGAAGATATAGGTAAAAAGTTAGCCCAAAAGATGATAGATCAAGGGGCTAAAGAGTTACTTGAAAAAGCAGAGTACATGGCGCTAAACGAGATACTATAAAATGCAAAGAACTATAGAGCTACTGAAAGAAAATGATCTTCTCAGAGTGATAGATCAAGAGGTTGACATCGACTTAGAGATGGCTCATATAGCTTATGTGGAAGTTAAACAAGATGTTTCCAAGGCGCTTCTTTTTACCAATCCAGTTAGCAAAAAGCTTGATAAAAAGTTTGATATTCCTGTTTTGATGAATGTTTTTGGCTCTTATGAGGCAACAGAGCTGATATTTGGCAAAAAGCCTGATGAGATAGCTCAAAAGATAGAGGAGTTGCTACATCTAAAACCCCCGTCAAGTTTTTGGGGTAAACTTGAGATGCTAAAAGAGTTGTTTGAGCTGAAAAATGTATTTCCAAAAAGAGTCAATCAAAAAGCACCCTCACAAGAGGTCATAAAAGAGAGTATAGATCTTTTTGATTTGCCTATTTTAAAGACTTGGAGTGAAGATGGTGGTGCTTTTATCACTATGGGGCAAGTCTATACTCAAAGCTTAGATGGAGAAAAACAAAATCTAGGTATGTATAGATTGCAAGTTTATGACAAAAACAGACTAGGAATGCACTGGCAGATACACAAAGATGGTGCTCATTTTTTCAACGAGTATAAAAAAGTCAACAAAAAGATGCCAGTAAGCGTGGCAATAGGCGGAGACCCTCTCTATATCTGGTGCGGACAAGCTCCCATGCCAAATGGTATGTTTGAGTTGTTGTTATATGGTTTGATAAAAGAGGAGAATGCACTGCTTGTAAAATCCAAAACAAACCCTATCTACATACCAGCTGACAGTGACATAGTCATAGAGGGTTGGGTTGATCCGAACAAAGAGGAGATAGAGGGACCTTTCGGGGATCATACAGGGTATTATACGCTTAAAGAGCCGTATCCTGTGATGGATGTTAGTTGCATAACCATGAAGAAAAACCCAATCTACCAAGCTACTGTTGTTGGGAAACCACCTTTGGAAGATAAGTATATGGGTTGGGCAACTGAGCGAGTTTTTCTGCCGCTTTTGAAGACGACCGCACCTGATCTTATAGATTATCGTATGCCTGAGAATGGTGTTTTTCACAATCTAATCTTAGCAAAAATGAGATCTTGCTACCCTGGACATGCAAAGCAGTTTATGCACGCATTTTGGGGAGTAGGGCAGATGAGTTTTGTAAAACATGCTTTTTTTGTAAACGAAGATGCGCCAGAGTTAAATAATTACGAAGATATAAGCGACTATATCTGCGACAGAGTGAGCGTAGAAAATATCCTCATCAGTGAGGGCGTTTGTGATGCACTAGACCATGCTAGTCCAAATGCTTGTTATGGTGGCAAGCTTGGAGTCGATTGCACGAGTGACAATGTTGGATATCCAAAGAAGAGTATATTGGATGATAAGGAACTTTTCGATAAACTTAGCTCGAAAATTAAAGATATCAAATCTATTTGTCAATATAAAACACACACAAAGACACCTATTTGCGTCATCGGTATAGATAAAAATGTACCGATAAAAACGGTTTACGAAGAGTTAAAAGAGTTCAAAGAGCATCTCAAACTTTTGGTTTTTGTTGATTTTGATAAAAATGATGTAACAAACCCATATATGCTCATCTGGAGAGTTGTAAACAATATAGACGCTCAAAGAGATCTCTTTTTGCAAACAGAGTATATCGGAATAGACGCTACAAATAAGAGTGAAAAAGATGGCTATAAGAGAGAGTGGCCAGATGACGCTGATTGTGATAGAGATCTATTGGAAGATTTGATAAAAAGAGATTTGATACCAAATAACAAGGAGTTGTTAAAACACTACTATGTCTGATTATTCGTCGAATAAGCAGTTTCATAACTTTAAGGATTTAAAGAGATGACACTGCTAATAATATACTTTGCCCTCGCCGTAGGTGTATCTTTTTTATGCTCAATGTTAGAATCGATACTTCTAAGTCTAAATATGTCTCATATAAATGTTGTAAAAAAATCAAATCCAAGCGTAGGAAAAGCACTTGAAAAGTTAAAAAAAGAGTTAAATGTCTCTTTAGCTTCTATTTTGATACTAAATACCGTAGCAAACACACTAGGAGCTGCTGGAGTAGGGGCGCAAGCAAGCAAACTCTTTGGAAACCAGTACATGTTTTATGTTTCGGCTATTTTGACTTTAGTTATCCTGTTTGTCTCTGAAATCATTCCCAAGACTATAGGCGCTATGTACTATAAAGAGCTTGCGAAAACAGCCTCTTATATCATAAATATTTTCATTTTTATCACATATCCGCTTATCGTCATCTCTTTGTTTATCACCAAAAAGATAGCAAAAGATGAAAATGCAAATATAATTACAAGAGAAGAGTTGCTAGAGAGTACGCTCATAAGTGAAAATGAGGGAGTGATAGATGAAAAAGAGTCAGACTATATAGAAAATATCTTAAGTCTAAACAGAAGTAAAGTTCATGAGATACTGACGCCAAGAAGTGTGATTTTTGCACTAGAAAAAGATATGCTTATAAGTGAGATCATAGATAGACCGGGTATCAAAAAATTCTCAAGAATTCCTCTCTATGAAGGCACTATAGACAACATAATAGGAGTAGTTCTAAGCAAAAAAATCTTTGAAAAAGCCATAAAAAACCAAGAGATAAAACTAGAAGATTTAATGCAACCGATTTTTGCTATAAATGAAAATATCCCAGTTTCATATACGCTAGACCTCTTCATAAAAAGAAAAGAGCATATGTTTTTAGTTACAGATGGTTATGGTCAAACAGAAGGAATAGTCACACTAGAAGATTGCATAGAGACACTATTGGGAGTGGAAATCATGGATGAGTTAGATACTACTGAAGATATGCAAAAGTTGGCAAAAGAGAAGATGAAGAAGAGAAAAAAAGATAAGAAGCATTGATTAAATATCTTTATTTTCAGTAAAACTTTACTTTTGTTATCATTTAATATATAATCATTTTATTATTTATAATGTATTACGACTTAAGGAGTTTGTTTGAGATTTTCATATAAGCCAATAGTTCAAAGATTTGACATACCAAGACCTACTTTGATAGAGTGGAAAAAAAGAGCAAAAAAAGAACCAAATAACTGGAGAGTTAAACATTTAGAATATCTCCAAAATCAAGTTATACTAGAAGAAGAGACGATAAAAGAGTTGTCAAAATTATCTATAAATTATGAGGAAATTTTTTTATTTTCAGCAGCTATTTATATGTGTCCTATAAAAAATTTTCTTCCGAAACAGCAGTTTAAAAAAGCTTTAAAAGATTTTGCATATACGATTCATGATTCGGTAGAATTTAGACATGATTTTGCAAAAGATATTTGGTCTATCAAATTAAATGATGGTAGCGATAGGCGAATAGCCGACTATTATAGAGTATTTGATTTGCTTGAGCAGTTAAATGCTTTTCAGTATTTTGTTCTTTTCAATAAAATTGTAAATTTTGTGAACAATGTTAGATTAAAGATTGACATAGGATATAGCGATGGATTTGTCGGAAAAACTTGGCAAGAGTTATACTCTTTGCAAAAAGAGTTCTCACGCAACTCTATAGAAGAGAAATTTAGCGATATTCTGGTAAGATAACACCAACTTTATTAGTCGGTTTTATTTTTTAATTAGTTTAAACTTTCAAAAAAGCAATTACATCAAAAGGTATATTTATGTCATTTACAACTTTGGGCTTATCTGCCCCTATCCTTCGTGCAATCAAAGAAGAAGGCTATATCAAACCTACTCCTATCCAAAAACAGGCGATCCCTATAATATTGAGCAAAAAAGATGTGCTTGCAGGTGCTCAAACCGGTACGGGGAAAACTGCCGGTTTTACTCTGCCTTTACTTGAACTTTTAGGTGAACATGCTCAGTCAAAAGGAAAGCATCCAGTTCGTGCTCTTATATTGACTCCTACGAGGGAGTTAGCCTCACAAGTGTATGAAAATGTACGCTCATATAGCAAATACACACCATATAAATCCACAGTAGTTTTTGGTGGAGTAGGCATCAATCCTCAAATAGGAAATTTTAGAAGAGGCGTAGATATAGTAGTAGCGACTCCGGGAAGATTGCTTGACCATATAGGAAGGCGCACAGTAAATCTCTCAAAAGTGGAATTTTTGATTTTAGATGAAGCAGATAGGATGTTAGATATGGGTTTTATCCATGATATTAAAAAAATCCTAGCAATATTGCCTAAAAAAAGGCAAAATCTTCTTTTTTCTGCAACATTTTCAAATGATATCAAAAAATTATCAGACTCTTTGCTAAATGCACCAAAACTCATAGAGGTAGCTAAAAGAAACACTGCTTCAGAATTGGTGGAGCAATTAGTTCACCCTGTTGATAAAGCTAAAAAAAGAGCTCTTTTGTCAAACCTCATCAAAAAAGACAATTGGAAGCAGGTTTTAGTCTTCACAAGAACAAAACACGGAGCCAATAAACTAAGTGAGCAGTTAAGCAAAGATGGTATAAATTCAGCCGCAATTCATGGCAATAAAAGTCAAGGCGCAAGAACAAAAGCACTCGCAAACTTCAAAAGTGGTGCTGTTAGAGTGCTTGTAGCCACTGATATAGCAGCGCGTGGAATCGACATAGACCAGTTGCCTTATGTCGTAAACTTTGAACTGCCAAATATATCTGAAGATTATATCCATCGCATAGGAAGAACAGGCAGGGCAGGGACACAGGGAAAAGCCATATCTCTTGTGTGCGTTGATGAACTTCAATACCTAAAAGACATAGAAAAGCTAACAAAGCGGAAAATCCCACAAGAAACGATAGAAGGCTTTGAGCCAGACCCCACAATCAAGCCAGAACCACCTAAGAAAAAATCAAACTCAAGAAATAGACCCAGAAACAGAAAAGTTAATGCTAAACCTGCTAGTCAAAACAGAAGCACCAATAGTAGAGCTCGCAGGAGATAACCAAAAGACTCTACATGTAGAGCCTTTTTACTACTTTCACACAATGTTATAGGATGTATATTATAAATATTTTTTATAGTTTTAAATTGTTAAAAACTATAACTATTTTCTGCTTTTAATAAAATCAAAGTCATTTTTTTGATACAATCAAATATCAGGTTTTTAAAATGAGGTATAATGAAAAGTAATTTATATAGAATTCTTGTGTTAGAAGATGATGAAATATTATCTCAAACTATAAAGCAGTTTTTAGTATTAGAAAACTATGAAGTTGAACTGGCTTTTGATGGTGAAGATGCGATTGATTTAACATTTAAAAACAGTTTTGATTTGTATTTATTTGACATAAATGTGCCATCAATCAATGGTGTAGATATTTTGAAGTCATTACGAGAATCAGGAGATAAAACACCAGCTTTTTTTATCACAGCACTTAGAGATATAGAGTCACTGACAAGTGCATTTGATAGTGGTTGTGATGATTATATTAAAAAACCTTTTGACATAGATGAATTGCTCGTAAGAATTAGATCTATATTAAAAAGAGGAAATCCTACTTTGGTATATAAAAATATAAAATTTGACCTATTTGAAAATAGAATCTTCAAAGATGAAATTGAGTGCAACTTTGGAAATGTTGAAAAAGAAGCTTGTGCCTTACTCATGAAAAATATATCAAAAACAGTAGAAAAGTCTAGTTTTTTTGATGTGATGAATAAGCCAAGTGATGCTGCACTTAGAGTTTTGATAAATAAATTAAGAAAAACTTTAAGTGTAAAAATAACAAACATTAAGGGAATAGGGTATAAACTTGAGAAGAGCTGAAAAAAAATCATTTTTGACTATATTTAGTATCATTTTATTTATATTAATTTTATTTGGTGGTTTTATTTTTTATCTATATTATGAAGAAAACAGGGATAGTCTGGAAAATAGTATACTTTTTCGTATGAAAAATTATACTTTTGATTTTAAAAGTAAAGAATTTAAACTTGTTGTTGAAAAAAAACAAAAAGAGATAAATTTTTCGAACATATTTGATTGCAATGGAGGATTATGCTCCTATTTTAAGTTTCCAAATGATGAAAAATATATTTTAAAAGTAGTGTACCCTAAATATGAGTTTGAAAAAGATAAACATATGCTTTTGTACAATATAGCAAAATTAGCATTTATTGCTTTTTTGTTTATGGTGTTTTTTTCATTGTTTCTTTCTTTTTACTCTTTGCGACCTATGAAAAATGCTCTGCGTCTACTAGAAGTTTTTTTAAAAGATTTAATTCATGATCTAAATACACCGGTTACTTCAATCCTTTTGAATGTAAAACTTTTAGAAAAAAAAGAAAAATCCCAAGAATTAGAAAGAATCGAACTTAGTGCAAATACTATATCATCACTATATAAAAATCTCAAGATGCTTAATGCAAATCAAACATTAACAGGTGAAGCCGCCAATGTAGAAGTTGTAGTTTCTCAAAGAGTTCAAATTTTGCAAAAATTATATCCACATATAAATTTTGTTCAAGATTTACGACCTTTACATGTAGAGGTAAATGAAAATGTAATTTCTAGAATCATTGACAATGTTTTGAGTAATGCTTGCAAATATAATAAAAAAAATGGAAAAATCTTTATTTGTATTTTAGATAAAACTATAACTATTCGTGATACAGGTATTGGGATAAAAAATCCAGAAATGATATTTGAGCGTTATTACAAAGAAAATGAACGAGGACTCGGAATAGGGATGAATATAGTCAAGAAACTTTGTGATGAATTTGATATTAAAATTATAATTGAAAGTAAAATTAATATAGGAACTACTATAAAACTTACGCTTAACTAACGCTTCTTTTCTATAATTTCATATAACTTAGTGAAAACATAGAAGGAGGAGTTATGAAAAAAAGAATTTTGGTAGTTGGCATATTGCCTTTTGTAAGTTTTTTGTTTTTAGGCTGTGGAGGGGGAGGCGGTACTAGTGGTTCATCAGCCCAAGCCACACTTAATACCGGTATATTTGTAGATTCTCGCGTTGAAGGTTTAGAATATAATTCAAAATCAAAAAGTGGCAAAACAGATTCGAATGGGTATTTTACATATAAATCCGGTGAAGAAGTATCCTTTAAACTCGGTAATATCACGCTTGGAAAGGCAGTATCAGATATAACTGATGGTGTTATTACTCCTCGTGATATAGTTGATAATAATGTGTCCGAAGTTGAGATATTAAGAATTTTGCAATCTCTTGATGAAGATAGTGATCCTACAAATGGTATTAAAATAACAAGTACCAAGTTTATAGAGTTGCAAAATGTTACTAAAGTAGATTTATCTAGTGAGCATGCACCTTTATCAGATGATGAGTTAAGAGCTTTAATAAAACTAAACCCAAGCAGACATTTAGTAACCAAAGAAGAAGCACTTCGTCATTTTAACGATACAGAAAATAATATAGAAATATATAAAACCGAAGACAAAAAGACACAAGAAGATAGCAGTAATTCCAATAGTGATTCTAATAACAATTCTGGCAATACATCTGGCAATACAACAGGCAATACATCTGGCAATACAACAGGCAATACAACAGGTGGAATTTCATCCAAATATACACTATTAGCTTGGAATGATTTAGGCATGCATTGTTTTGATGGTAAAGATTTTTCTATATTTTCTATATTGCCACCATATAACAATTTGAATGCGCAACTTATTAATAATTCTGCTACTTCAAATAAACTTATCAATAAAAATGTAATATTGACATATGAATCATTAAGCTATTTGGGTCATATAAATACAAATAGTGCTAGTAAAACAAATTTTTGGATGTATGTAACTTCGTTGTTTCCAGGCTCTACTAGTGTTCCTGAAGTTGGGTTAACTGGCAATAAAGTGCCGTCTAACACACCACAACAAATGAGTTATAATACTACAAACAAATGGTGGGAAGCTAGTGCATTACCTGTTATTAATTATGATGATAATGGAGCAAAAAACTTTTATCCCATGGTAAGAGTTGTGGCAAAAGATACTGCAGGTGCAGTTCTTGCGACAGCAGATGTTGTACTTCCTGTGAGTGATGAGATGGATTGCGCTAAATGTCATGCAAGTAATAATAAACAAGATAAGATATCTGTAGCCGCAAGACCAATATCTGGCTGGGAGTATGACTCAGATCCTTTAAAAGATTATAAATTAAATATCTTAAAATTGCATGATGAAAAGAACACAATTAGCCAAGCAGACATAGATGCTGTGAATGCAAAAGGATATAACTATCAAACTAGTTTATATGATACTGCAAAAAGTGGAACTCCTATTTTGTGTGCAACTTGTCATAGTTCAAATGCTCTAGGTACAGCTGGAATAGGTAGTGCAAAATCACTTACTACTTCTTTGCATTCTAGGCATTCAAGCGTAATTGATCCTAGTAATGGGCTTAGTTTAAACAATTCTACAAATAGAAATGCTTGCTATAGTTGCCACCCAGGTGCAGCAACTCAGTGTTTAAGAGGAGCAATGGGAAGTGCAACTGATGGTAGTGG
>JALSKH010000187.1 GCA_026988975.1 Campylobacteraceae bacterium | reverse complement strand
AGGAGGAAATCATGAAAGTAGATAGCTCAAACATATCTCAATATTATCAGGAGTTTTCTGCTAGTTTTAGTGAAAAACTTGATAAAAAAGAGGATTTAAATGCAAAAGATGTAACTACGACATATTTTTTTGAATTTCAAAAGCAAACTCTACATTTTTCTCGAAACGAAACAGATAAACAAGCAAAAGTATTTACTCTAGCAGATATAGGATACGATGGGAAACCCATAGGCAAACTAACTCAAGATGAAGCAAAAAGCTTGGTTTCAGAAGATGGTTTTTTTGGTATCAAAGCCACCAGTGAGAGAATAGGAAATTTTGTATTAAATGGTGCAGGTGATAGCATAGAGATGCTAAAAGCCGGCAGAGATGGACTGCTCAAAGGCTTCAATGAAGCGCAAAAATTATGGGGTGGAAAACTTCCTGATATAAGCCAAGAAACTATCAAAAAAGCTGTTGATATAGTAGATGCAAAGATAAAAGATTTAGGAGCTTCCATCATAGATACACAAGCTTAAAATATAGACAATCCAGTTTTAGTTGTGAAAAGCTCTAGCGCCTTTGTTCCTGCTAGTGAATTTCCTTTGGAATTTAACCCAGGAGACCAGACGCATATAGACATATGCTCCGGCACTATCGCCACTATGCCTCCCCCTACTCCACTTTTACCAGGAAGCCCAACCCTAAATGCAAAATCTCCAGAAGCATCATAATGCCCACATGTAAGCATCAGCGAACTCACCCTTTTAGCCTGCGATGATGTCAAAAATCTAGCTTTTGTTATGGGATCGATACCGTGATTTGCCAAAAAGAGCATAGCTCTGCTCAGTTCACTTGAACTCATAGATATAGAACACTGCTTAAAGTATATATCCATAACATCTTCTATATTATTTGTGATATTTTTGAAACTTTTCATCATATTTACCAAAGCCATATTTCTATATCCAAACTCTGCTTCAGATGATGCTACCTCTTTATCATAATTTATATTTTGATTATTATTTACACTCTTTATAAAGTCTAGTATCTTACTGAAAGTTTTCTCTTTGTACTTAGAATTTAGCATATCTGTGATGACGATAGCACCCGCATTTATAAAAGGATTTCTAGGGATTCCATTTTCATATTCTAACTGCACAAGAGAGTTAAAAGGGTTGCCTGATGGCTCATGCCCTACTCTTTTGTGCAATATTTTTTCATAATGCGATATAGCCATAGAGTAGGTAAAAACTTTCGAAATACTCTGAATAGAAAATTTATGCTCGACATCTCCAACGCCAAAGGTCCTGCCATCAAACAGCGACAAACTCATAGCAAAATGCGATGGATTAACTCTTCCAAGAGCAGGTATATAATCAGCAATCTTGCCCTTGTTTAAGATGGGTTTTACCTCGTCTTTTATCTCTTGTAAAATCTTTTGATAGTTCACTCTTTTTCCTCTATAAGCTCTACATGTACGCCCTCTTCATCATCAAAATCAGTATATGTAATCTTGCTGTTTTTTAGGGATTTGACAGTCTTTGCACCCAAAGTTTTCAACTCTTCAGTCCTTTTCATCAAGTTTCCACCACCAGTGGCTAACTGAGACTTGGCATTATCATAAGTGCCGTTTAGTGTCTGCAGTTGTGTGCCTATCTTATTAAAATTTTGAGTAAATCCAACCATCTTGTCATAAAGTTTTCCAGCCACTTCAAATATCTTCAGTGCATTTGAAGTTGACTGTTCACTCTGCCAATAGAGATAAATAGTCCTCAAAGAAACGGTAAGAGTAGAAGGCGTCACGATAGCGATATGCCTGTCAAGAGCGTACTCATATAGACTCTGATCCTCTTGTACCGCCAATGCAAAAGCACCCTCTATAGGAACGAACATAAAGATATACTGCAAAGTTCCACTCTTATACTCTGTGTAGTCCTTGGAATCAAGTGTTTTTATGTGGTTTTTAAAAGCGCCCACCATAGCTTTTGCACAAATCTCTCTTTGGGCATCATCTTGAGCTTTTACATACCTGTCATAGTCATTCAAAGAGACTTTAGAGTCTATGATGATAGTTCTGTCTTGAGGTAGTTTCACTATAACATCTGGTCTTTTTATATTTCCATTATCATCTCTGTAGCTCTCCTGAGTCTCATAATGCTTCCCTTTTACAAGTCCTGAAAACTCCAAAACACTCTCAAGTATCATCTCACCCCAGCGTCCTTGAGTCTGCTTCTTACCCTTTAGAGCTTCGGTAAGACTTCTGGCTTCCTTGCCGATGTCTAAACTCATCTTCGCAATCTGCTCTATCTCTTTTGAGAGTTCGGCAAATTTTTTCGTACTATGCTCTTGCGAATTTTCAACTTTTTGCTTAAAAACATCAAGATTTTCTTTAAACGGTTTTAGAAGATTTTCCAACGACTTCATAGAAGAATCATCGAACTTTTTCAGCTTGGTTTCGAGAAGTTGTTGCATAATTTCATTGACTTTGAGTTCAAGTTTCCTACCCTGTCCCTCAAAATCCTCTTTTAGTTTTTGATTTCCCTCTTTCTGGGCTTTTAACTCTGCATTCAATCTCGAATTATCCACTTTTAAAGTATAGATTTGATTTTGCATATCTTCTATTTTATCATTAGAATCTGTGATCTTTTCCTGCAGTTCACTCTTTACAAGAGATAGATTTTCTATATCTTTTTGTTGTTCAGCCAAAGAGATGTTTTTCTCTTCAAGCAAATGCCTTAAATTTTCTATCTCTTCGGATAATTCTTCTTGCTTTTGCCTCTCTTTATCTGAATTTTTTAAAATAATCCCAAACCAAAAAAGTGCAATTAGAACTAAAAAAGCTACACCCATAAAAACAGCCAAATTTACATCTATACTCATAAACAAACTCCAAAATCACATAAATTTAATGAAGAGATTATACCATTTTTATTCTCTACATGTAACATATCGAAACTTAAGAAATTTTAGTGTAAAATTCATTTGGGGTGTCCTAACGGGCTGAGATCAAACCCTGAGAACCTGATCTGGATAATGCCAGCGTAGGGAAAGGAAAACTTTCATGAAAACACTACTTAAATACTTGGTTTCTATAGTTGTTTTGACTACTATAGTTTATGCAAATAAACCAACTTTGGTTATATACACTTATGACTCATTTGCTGCCTCTTGGGGTCCAGCTCCTCTCATAAAGAAGGCTTTTGAAAAGAAGTATGATTGCAATCTGACATTTGTTGCTACTAGCAGTTCCATAGGGGCTTTGAGAAAAATTCAGCTTGAGGGTAAAAATACAAAAGCAGATATACTCTTGGGACTTGACACAAATAGTGCCGAACTTGCTCGTAAAACTGGGCTATTTGCCGTGCAACATACTAACACATCTAAACTTGACTTGCCTATAAAATGGAGCGATAAAAACTTTGTGCCATTTGATTATAGCTATTTTGCATTTGTCTATGACTCAAACAAACTCAAAAATCCACCTAAATCATTTGATGAACTTGCAAACATGCCAAAGGATTTTAAAATCATCATAGAAGATCCTCGAAGCTCTACTCCTGGACTCGGGCTTCTTTTGTGGGTTAAAGCTACATACAAAGACAAAGCGTATGAGTATTGGAAGAAGCTTGCTCCACACATACTTACTATCACAAAAGGGTGGTCTGAAGCATATAATCTCTTTTTAAAGGGTGAGGTAGATATGGTACTTTCATATACAACTTCTCCTGCTTATCACATCATCGAAGAGAAAAAATACAACTACAAAACTGCAAATTTTAAAGCCGGACACTATGCTGGAATAGAGATAGCAGGCATCTTAAAATCTTCCAAACATAAAGCTTTAGCCCAAAAATTTTTAAATTTTATGCTTAGTGATGAGTTTGCAAATATAATCCCAACTACAAATTGGTCTTATCCTGTAGTCAAAACAAAAAAAGGCTTACCAAAGGGTTTCGCGTCAGTTTATGTTCCTAAAAAGATGATTTTAATAGATGGTAAAACTGTTGAAAAACATAGAAAAGCATACATAAACGAGTGGCTAAAAGCACTTGCAAAGTAGATGCTAAAAGAGTACGGCAGATTTAAAAGCTCGCTAATTCCCGGGCTTTTT
>JALSKH010000186.1 GCA_026988975.1 Campylobacteraceae bacterium | reverse complement strand
ATCAAGACAAGATCCACTCAGATCCCATGGGGAGAGCCTCTTGGAGTAAAACTCTTGCAGAGATTTTTTATAGCTCTTTTTTCTATCTTTTTTATACTTCCACTAATGGCAATATTTATAGATGGAAGTGGGGCTGATTTTACTAAAATCATCAAATCTGCCATCTTTATAAAATCATTTGGCACAAGTATCGCCATCGCTTCAATTTCGAGCATCATCACTATAGTTTTTACACTTCTTCTAGCAAATGCAAAAAGAGATTTTGCTCTGAATTATAGACTAGGAACAAGAAAAATATCAAAAATGATGCAGATACTTATCTCCTTTTCAGGAACTCTGTATCTTGCTATCCCTTCTCTTGTTTTGGGATTGGGATTTTTCATACTTTCACAAAAGTTTTTAGCCCCACAAAATCTATGGGCAACATTCGCCCTTCTAAGTGCAAATGTCTTGATGTCGCTACCTTTTACGCTCTCAGTTATCTATCCGTTGACACTAAAAGTGGCAAAAAGATTTGATAAAGTCTGTTTTAGTTTAAACATAAAAGGCGTCCAAAGATGGATATATTGTGAGTGGCCGTTTTTAAAAGAGGCCATCGGATATACGCTAGCTCTATCGTTTTGTCTGTCGCTTGGGGATTTGGGTGTCATATCGCTCTTTGGCTCGCAAGATTTTTCAACTCTACCTTGGTATCTATACGGACTCATGGGCTCATACAACAATAGTGATGCATCAGGAGTAGCACTCATACTTTTGGTTTTAGTCCTAAGTATCTTTGTTTTCGTACCTAAAATCTTCGCAAAGGAGCAAAATTGCTAATCATAAAAGATATTTTATACAGATACAAAAGTCAAAATCAAGAGATCACATACAACTTTTCATTAGAAGCAAAAAGAGGCGAGATAGTCGGTATAGTCGGAGCAAGCGGCAATGGCAAATCAACCCTACTTGATTTAATATCTGGTTTTTTAAAGCCCATAAGTGGCACTATATCTTTTGAAAGCAAAGATATAACAACCCTTCCACCCGAGAAGCGACCTATCACGATACTGTTTCAAAAATATAACCTTTTTGAGCATTTAAGTGTAGAAAAAAATATAATCCTAGGAGTCTCAGGCACTTCCAAAAAACCAAATATGAAAGAGGTACACAAGATACTAAATGAAGTAGGATTGAACGGTTTTGAGACAAAAATCTCAGCATCACTATCAGGAGGACAGCAACAAAGAGTAGCACTAGCAAGATCACTCCTAAGAGACAAACCCATCTTACTACTAGATGAACCATTTAGCGGATTAGACTACGAAACAAGAGCACACATGCTAACCCTAGTACAAAATATAACAAAATCAAAAAATATAGCCACTATAATGGTAACACACGAACCAAACGACTGCAAACAAATATCAGATAAAACTTATGAAGTGAAAGATGGAAAATTAACACGCCAGTAAAATTATAGAGGGTTGGTTTCCGATGCCTCATTTGCCTTTAATACAAAAACCCAAACAGCCAAAGAGGGATTTTATCACCAAACCCCACCTCAATATCATCAGCTGCTATAAAAGAGTTTGGTATATCTTTTATCTGTTTAAAGCTTTTATTTTTTCCACCTATCTCAAAAGTGTATCTGCCGTCAACTAAAAAATCACCCTGTTTTGCACTGTAAATATATTCATCTAAAAAACTACTGCTATCTGCATAGTAATTTTTAATCTGATTAACAAAAAAAGTCTCTCTTAATGCACCTATATTTGGATTTTGAGTTACGGCATAAGATATATTGCTATTTTGCATAAATAGTTTTTGAGGTTTTGACATTATAGAGTATCCTTTATCTTTACTTCGTAAACTATTTATGATTTTAGCATCTTCTAAATATTGCAAATACTCATAGATTTTTGGCCTAGATATATTGGTTGATTGTGATAAGTCCGTAATATTCGGTACAAACGGAACACTCACCGCAAGTAGATAAAGAAGTTTTTTAAGTTTTGAAATTTGAGCCATCTCTATTTGATTGATATATGGCAAATCGCTCTCTAAAATAATATTTAATATCTGCGCTACTCTTTTATGATAAACACTTCTATCTTCCAAAAAAAATGGATATGCTCCGACTTTCAAATACTCTTTAAAATATTTTAACGGTTTAATTTGTTTAACTATATCTTTTGCATAGCTTTGGTGATTGGTTAAAATATCTTCAAGAGATAGTGGCTTAAAATTTTCAATATCGCTAAACAAAAGATACTCTCTAAAAGAGAGATTTTCAAGAGTGTAAACAACTGCTCTTCTTGAGAGATCACCATTTTGCTTTGAGATTTTCAAGATTGAAGAACCTGAAAATATAACCTTTATGTCAAGCTTATCATATATCTCTTTTATATGAGATGACCAATTTGGATATTTGTGAACTTCATCAACAAACAGCACCTCTCCACCCATCTGCTCAAACTCTTTTGCAAACTCATATAAAGATATAGATTGAAAAAACGGACTATCTATCGATATATATAGAGCTTTATTATTGTTGTATTTAGATTTAATCATTTGAAGCATAAGTGTCGTTTTACCAACCCCTCTTTGACCTAAAATAGCTATACATTTTAGATTTAAATCTATACTTTCAAATAAATATCTTTTTTTTGACATTGATACTTTGTCTAAAAGCTTATCTTGTTCTTCAAAAAAATATTGTAAATCCATATTTACACCTTAAGAAATTAATTGTAAATTTACATTAACATATTATTTTTATTTTGTCAAGTATTATTTGCATTTCAATACAAAAACCCAAACAACCAAAGAGGTATTTTGTTGTTAAAACCCACCTCAATATCATCAGCTACTACAAAAGAGCTAGGTAGATCTTTTATCTGCTTAAAGCTTTTCTTTTTCCCACCTATCTCGAAAGTGTATCTGTTTTTGACTAAAAAATCACCCTGCTTGCTAGCTAGTAGTTGATCATCTAAAAAACTTCTGTTTTTAAGTAAAGAGAGATAGTTTTGCATCTGATTGGCAAAAAATATCTCCCTTATGGTTCCTACCTCTTGGTTTGAGCAGTAAGCATAGGCTAAGTTTGTATTGCCAAGGTATATTTTTGCAGGTTTTGTAAAGATATTATCCCCTTTTGCTTGATGATTGAGCAGATTAAATATTTTGCCCCGTTTTAGGTAGTAGAGGTATTGATAGAGGGTGTTTCTGTTTATCTCTATCTTTTGAGCTAATTTTGAGATATTTAACGCATAAGGCTTAGAGGAGCAGATCATAGCAACAAGTTGTTTTAATTTCATAAGATATTTTGGCTCTATGTTAAAGATATATGCCAAGTCATGCTCTATCGTAGTATTGATCGTTTCATTGACTCTTTGCAGATAATGCTCTTTGTCATCAAAGTAAAACGGATAGTAGCCATATTGTAAATACTCCCTAAAGTGCTCTAAGGGTTTTATTTTTTCAAAAATATCTGAAGCTATTTCGGTATGGTTTTGTAAAATATCTTCCAACTCAAAAGAGTTTAGTTTTATTCCTAACTTCAACTCTAAAAACTCTCTGTAACTTAACCCTCCAAAGTGATACGACAACGCTCTTCTGCTTAAGTCAGCTTTTGCATGTTGGAGTTTGATGGCACTACTACCGCTAAAGATAACTTTTAAATCCAAAAAGTCATATATCGTTTTTAAATGTTTTTCAAATTCCGGGATCTGGTGGATCTCATCTATTACTAATATCTCACCTCCAAATTTGCAAAAATCTTCTGCCAATTCAAAAAGTGAAATAGCACTTAAAAGTAAATACTCGGCACTTACATAGAGTTTTTTATTGTATGGCAGATCAAGCTCTTTGAGGTATTGCAGCAAAAAAGTTGTCTTCCCTATCCCTCTATCGCCCACTATCCCTATAAGTTTTTGATTGAAATCAACCTCATTAAAAAAGTATCTTTTATAGGTGGTATCTACACTTTTTATCGATTGGAGTGAATACTGTTTAAACTGACCATTCATCTATACACCTTTTTGCTTGTTTTAATAAGCAATTATAGTATATCTTGTTTATATTGTCAAGCATAATAGAACTTTTGAGTAAGATTTGAAATATAAAATTTGAAGTACTAACTTGTTAATTCGAAAACTTTTATCTTTTGAAGATTGCCCAAAAATAAGCTTCTCTCTGGGTATCAAGAGGTTTCGTATATACTGTGTTAATTGTTCTTGAATTAACTCGTTAGTCCTGCGAACAATGGGAGTTGCTGTAAATAGCTACTTTTGATTTTCTCTTTCTAGTAAAAAATCGACCAATGCAACAATGGAAAATTAACACTACTTTAGATATAATTTTATCTGTATCAGACTTCTTTTAAAACTATCTTGTGAGGCTCAGACCAACGGGAGGATTTGTCTCTAAGAGATAGTTTTAAAAGAAGTCTGATGTACTAAAAACAAAAGGGAAAAAATGAGTTTAAAAACATATGATTATACTCCAGAGGAGTTAGATAAATTTCAGTGGGCTGTTATCAAGACTAAAAATGGTGAGATGAGGGCTAAATTGTATCCGCAAGAGACTCCAAATACCGTGGCTAACTTTGCTACTTTGGTAAATGATGGATTTTATAATGGTTTGAATTTTCATAGAGTGATTCCTGGATTTGTTGCTCAAGGTGGCTGTCCATTGGGTACTGGCACTGGTGGCCCTGGCTGGAGTATAGCTTGTGAATGTGACAATCAAACAAGTAAACACCACAAAGGTAGTCTTTCTATGGCTCATGCGGGACGAGATACTGGTGGGAGTCAATTTTTTATCTGTTATGATGATTTGCCTCATCTTGATGGTGTTCATACTGTATTTGGCGGAATCGAACCTAGTGATGTTGAGAGTATGAAAGTTCTTGATGCCATACAACAAGGCGACAAGATAGAGAGTATAGAGATAAAAGAGAGTTTATAATCAACCGACAAGAGAGTGGGTTAAACCACTCTCTTTTTCTTTTTTGTTGCTTGTTGCATGTAGAGCCATAAAAGTCCTATCAAGGATACTAGGACAAGAGGCGCTAACCAAGGATTTGACGATATGTATTTGCTTGCACTCATGAGCGTTTCTCCTGCTTTGTAACTTGCAAATCCTACTATCAGGCTCCATAGAGCTGCTGAGATGACATTTAAAACATTGAATTTAATAGCACTGTATTTTGTAAAACCTATGGCTATTGGAATGAGAGTTTTTATGCCGTAAATAAACTTTTGAAAAAATATGATTTTATCTCCATATTTTTTCATCAGAAGATGACTTAAAGCCAACTTTCTTCTATGTTTTTTTAGGTATGGCATCATCTGAGCTTTATTGTATCTACTTATATAAAAGAGTGCTGTATCTCCGATGGCATTTGCTATGAATGCTACAGCTATAGAGAGGCTTAAATCCATCTGACCTGAGTACGAAAGCACACCAGCTGCTATGAGAGCTACCATGCCACCACCTAGCGAATATACAAACAAAATGATATATCCATAGGTTGATAAAGAGTTTAGTATATCTTGCAACTCCTCTTACCTTATCGCATTTATGGCATTAAAATACTCTTTTATAGCATAAGTGTCTTGCTTTATAGGCATATTTACTATGTTTCCAGCCTTCATGCCATTGCCATAATACTCTATATCTTTGTCAAAATCTTGATCTATCACACCACCTTTTAGGCTAGCTCCTAGAAATAGTCCTTCGGATTTTCTATATGCATATATCTCTGCACTAAAATTTATCTTGCTGTTTTTTTCGTATGTCTTAGCAAGTGGTCCTGCTGAAGCAGTAGCATCTGCGCCTATGGTTATACTGCTTGAAAGTAGTGAATTTACGCTCTTTTGGCTATTGAAAATCAACAATATAGAGTTATGTTCATATCCAAACTGCCAACCTAGACTTCCACTTTTAAGTTTTACAAAAAAAGGATTGCTCCACGAGCCATCACCTCTTCTTATGCTTGCAACTCCACCACCAAACTCTCCACCTATAAAAAAGCCTATCTTTGTAGCACTCGGTATCACTACTATAGCTTTTGATTTTGAGAGTATCTTTGCCGGTATCTTGTGAACTCTTAGTATCTCATGAAGAGAATTTGCACTATCTAGCAACTCCTCTTCTGCACCTGCAAACGAAACTGTCGCAAACAGCATAACTCCCATTAACATGTAAATAAATCTTTTCATCCTAAACTCCTTGTGTATAACTATAAAATGCACCTTCTAAGCTTATAGTACCTAACCAGATATGAAACCAACCAATAGCAAAAAGAGAATGGTGCGAGTACAAGGCAGATTTTCGTAGGACTAGCCATAGCTAATTCAAGAAAATCTAACGCCGTAATCGTGCCATTATCTTTTTGTCCGAAGGAAAGTTAATAAAGCACTTATCTGCTGCGTTAGAAACTCTTGATGTACAATAAGTACACCTGCGAGTTTCTGCCTTGCATATAAGTGCTTTACTAACTTCTATTGGTTGGCTTCATATCTGGTTAGGTACTCAAGTTCATCATGTGTGCCCTCTTCTTCTACTACTCCATGGTCGAGCACATAGATATAATCAGCCTTTCTGATGGTGCTTAATCTATGTGCTATTATAATTGTAGTCTTATCTTTTAAATACTCATTTAACGACTCAAAAAGCCTGCTCTCTGTATGCACATCAAGTGCTGATGTGGACTCGTCTAGTATAACAACATTTGAATTTTGCACTATCATTCTTGCGATTGACAGTCTTTGTCTTTGACCGCCCGAAAATTTAACTCCACTCTTTCCGACTTGCGTATCTAATCCATCTTTTAAACCCTGCACAAAACTTCCTATTTGAGCTATATCTAACGCCTCAAGCAGCTTATCGTCATCTATCTCTCTCCCAAAGGTCAAATTTGCTCTTATAGTATCATTAAATATTTGTGGATTTTGCAAAACAAGATAAACATGATCTCTTACTATGTCTAGTCCAATCTCTTTGATAGAACAATCATCATACAAGATATCCCCACTATCAAAGGTATATAATCCCACCAAAAGATGGGCTAGAGTAGTCTTTCCACTTCCACTTGCACCTACTATAGCAACTTTTGTACCTTTTTTTATAGTTAGGTTTATTTTGTCTAAAATATTTTTACCATCATCATAAGCAAAACTTAAATTTTTCACTTCTATCTTATTTGTACTGCTTTTTTCAAAAGGATTGCACAGATGAGGATAACTAGGCTCTTGCCTTAAGGCAAATATAGCGTTAATCCTATCTAAAGACTTCTTTGCATTATGATAAGCGTATTGGATATTTAAGATATCTTGTATCGGAGTCATCATCACCCAAAGATAACCAAATATCCCAAACATCAAACCGATACTAAGGTCACTATAAGCAACGACTAGGATACTAGCTGCCCTAAAAGCCTCGAAACCTGATAAAAAAACCAAAAAAGAGAGTCTGCTTGCACCATCACTTTTGTATGTAAATTCGATTGATCTATCTTTTATCTCTCTTGCTGTGCTAATCACTCTACCAAAGAAATTTTTATCCTGATTTGCTGCTCTTATTTGAGAAAAAAGCTCCAAAGTTTCGCTTAATGACTCTTGAAATAGTTCAAATGCTTTGTTCTGTTTTCGTTTTAAAACAGAGACTTTTTTTGCGATTTTTGTAGTCAAAACAACAACGAATGGATTCAGTATAAGTATAAAAAGAGCCAGTTGCCAATGAATCAGCAATAAAACAATCCCGACACCTATGATAGTCAAGATCGATATAATCAACCTACTAACAAAAGAGCCCAAAAAGTTCTCAACAGTATCGACATCAACCACCATCAAAGAAGCACTCTTGCCTGAGCCAAAAAATTCAAGCTCATTTATAGCAACTCTGCTTAAATGCTCTAGCAAATCCTTTCTCAGCTTAAATGATATATTTTTGGAAACGATGGTGAAAAGTTTTGTTTGGTAGTAATTTAAGACAAAATAGAGAGCTCTAAGCAGTATAACCACGATGAGCATTATGCCAACATAGACATATGCTTGTGAAGTATGTCCAAAAAAAGAGTCTATGGTTTTTGTGACGATGCCGGGTTTTTTTAGTAGAACTTCATCCACCAAAACAGGCATCACAAGTGGTGCGGGGGTGCTGACTATAACAGCAAATAGAGCCAATAAATTTGCAAATATCAGCTCTTTTTTATACTTTTTAGCCTCTTTGTAAAATGTTTTAAAACTATACATTTACTTAAAACAGCCCTCTACATGTAGAGTTATCTAGCGAAGTCTATGGAGCGAACTTCTCTTATAACATTTACTTTTATCTCGCCTGGATATTGGACTTTTCCCTCTATCTCTTTTGCTATCTCTTTTGCCAAAAGTACTGCTTCATCATCATTTACAAGCTTTGCATTTGCTATGACTCGCACTTCTCGTCCTGCATTTATAGCATAGGCATTTTTTATGCCATCTTTATCTGTTGCTATCTCTTCTATGCTTTTTACTCTCTTTAAAAATGCCTCTAAAACTTCTCTTCTTGCTCCAGGTCTTGCAGCTGAAAGAGTGTCGGCAGCACAAACTGCGGCTGACTCGACAGAAGTTGGTTCCTCATGTCCATGGTGAGCATATATGGCATTTATAACGGCATCTTTCTCTTTGTATCTTTTACAGATATCTGCACCCAAATCAACATGGCTTCCAGGGAAATCATGAGTCAATGCTTTTCCTATATCGTGAAGTATGCCCGCTCGTCTTGCTAGCATCTCGTCGCCACCACACTCAGCTGCGATTATGCCGGCTAAATGAGCAACTTCTAAAGAGTGACCAAGTGCATTTTGCCCATAACTTGCACGAAATTTCAATCTTCCGATGAGTTTTACTATCTCAGGATGTACTTTAGTCAATCCTAAATCCATCAGGATATTTTCACCCTCTTCTATCAAGCCTTTGTCAAACTCTGCTTTTGTCTTTTCGTATATAGCCTCTATCCTAGCTGGTTGGATTCTTCCATCTTCGACAAGTAACTCTATCACTTTTGTTGCCACTGCTCTTCTGTAAAGATTGAAGCTACTAAGGATAATAGCATTTGGGGTGTCGTCTATGATGATATCGACTCCTAAAAGCATCTCAAGGGTTTTTATATTTCTACCCTCTTTTCCTATTATCCTACCTTTTAATTCATCATTTTTAATATTTACAACATTTATAAGTCGCTCTGCTGCAAATTCGCCTGCAAATCTGCTTGTTGCTTGCGCTAAGATATAGTTTACTCTTCTTCGTACATCTTGTTTTGCCTCTTCTTCGTACTTTCTAACGATGTGTGCTATCTCAGATCTTGACTGCTCTTCAACCTTTTTAAGCACTATATCTCTTGCTTCGCTTTGAGTAAGTCCAGCTGATTTTTCTAGCACATTAAGAGCCTCTTGTACTTTTGAGCTATACTCCTCTTTGAGCTTAGTTCCCTCTTCAAATAACTCTTTTGCCTCTTTTTGGATATTGCCAAGTTCACTTTTTTCTCTATTTATTTTCTTGAGTTCCTCTTTGTAATGCTCCTCTTTTTTCTCCAATTCAAACATCTTTTCAGAGTGGTCTTTATTGCAAACTATTAGTTTTTCTTCGTACTTTTGTCTAGCTTCTAATTCGGCAGCTTTTACTTTAAGATCACTGTTTTTTAGTATCAACTCTGCTTCATGCTCTATGGCTTTAGCTTTAGCCTTTGCCTGCTCTACATATAAATTATAATTAGCCGCATCCATTTTTTTGGCAACAAAAAACCCTATACCAGCACCCACTATGGCACTTATCCCAACAACTGTTGATTCTACTATCATCTGACCCTCTTAGTAAATCGCCTTACGATTTTAGTTTTATATGGGGTTATATATATATCTGCTTGTATGTCATGTGACTCTCCTACATGTAAAGAGGTAAAACAGTCAGTTAACTCTACAAATGCTATCTTTGGTTTGTATCCAAGGGACTCAAAGAATCTATCATACATCCCTTTTCCGAAACCAACTCTTCTAAATGCTCCATCCACCCCTAGGACTGGAACGATAGCTAAATCTATCTTTTTGCTAATTGCAAAAGAATTTCTAGGCTCTTTTATATTAAATTTCTTTATATATAAAGGCAACCTATATTTTACCATTTTAAAACTGACACCTTCCATAAATGGAACAAAAATGGTCTGTTTTCTACTTTTTCTGAGTTGCAAAAGCAACTTTTTTGTATCTATTTCACTCTCTAAAGAGATATATAAAAGTATATTTTTAGCTTTTACATCGTCAATATAGTCCAAGATTTTCTCTCTTGCCAAAAAATCTCTTTTTATCTTGTTTTTATTCATCACGCTTTTTAATCTTTTTTTACAGTAAGTTCTAAATTCATTTTTATTTTTAAATTTCATATGTTTCATTGTTTTAGCTTTTAACTGACCTTACACACTATAAGCACACCTAGGTGATAAAAGTTGCACTCTAATGCAAGGAAGTATAGCAAAATTGTAGTTATTCTACTATGAAGCTATGCTGACGCAGCAGTAGGGTGCAAATTTTATCATCCTAAGGACAGAATGATAAAGCACCATCTGCTTCGTTAGTTCACTTCTACCGTAGCTACGGCTACGCTAAAAGTAAACTGCCTCGCATATGATGCTTTCTCATTCTGCCTAGGTGTGTTTATAGTGCGTAAGGTCAGTTTTAAGGAAATTTTTTATATAATGATACCTTATTTTTTACAAAAAGGTCTTTATAATGAAAAAAATTTCATATGTTTTATTGTTGAGCTTTGCTCTTACACTTGTAGCTTGCTCAAAAAAGGATAATGAAAAGAGAGAGAAAACCCAAACTACACAAAAACAAGAAAAAACTCTAAATATTCAAAATAAAAAATCTGATGAAATAACCCTAACAACAGTAAATGGAGACAAAATCACTCTAGCAAAAACAGATAAAGGTTTTAAATTTTCAAATGCAAATGGGAAGATAGTGCTTGTTGATTTTTTTGCTACATGGTGCCCACCTTGCAAGGCGGAGATACCACATTTAAACAATCTTCAAGAAGAGTACAAAGATAAGCTAGAGATTATAGGAGTTTTAATCGAACCAAACAAAGATAACAACGAACTGAAAGACTTTATCAACTCTTTTACTATCAATTACACTATCACAAATTCACCTGCAAATATGGATTTTGCAACCGCTGTTGGCGGTGTGGAGAGCATACCATTTATGATAATGTACGATAAAAATGGAAATTATGTAACACACTATTTAGGAGCAATTCCTCAAGAGATGATAGATTCGGATATACAAGAGGCTTTGAAAAAATGATAGGATTTATCAAAAAAGGTCTCAGCAAGACGCTTGGCGTTATAAAAGAGGTCTTACCTCAAAAAGTAGAAAAAATTGACAAAGAGACGCTAGAGGAGATTTTGATAGAATCAGATATCCCCTATGAGTTAGTCGAAGAGATTATATACTACCTTCCTCCACAGAATCTAGTCGAACAAAAGGATATAAAAAGGGTTTTAAAATCATATTTTATATATGATATTCCAAAAAGCCTAGAGGCAGAAAAACCTTTTGTAGAGTTAATTATAGGCGTTAACGGAGCTGGAAAGACGACCACTATAGCAAAACTTGCAAATAACTACAAAAAAGAAGGCAAAAAAGTCCTTCTTGGTGCGTCAGATACCTTTAGAGCTGCTGCGATAGAGCAATTGACTAGGTGGGCAAACAAAATCGATGTTCCGATAGTCTCTACAAAACAAGGGCATGACCCATCAGCCGTAGCATACGATGCTATAAGTAGTGCAAAAGCTAAAAATATAGACAATGTCATCATAGACACTGCAGGAAGACTACACAATCAAACAAACCTCTCAAATGAGTTAAAAAAGATAGTCAGGATTTGCGACAAAGCAAAAGAGGGAGCACCAAATCGAAAGATACTTATACTCGATGGAACGCAAGGCACTTCAGCCATAAATCAAGCAAAAGCATTTAACGAGATAGTAGGTATAGATGCTATAATCATCACAAAACTAGATGGCACAGCAAAAGGTGGCTCTTTGTTTGCTATAGCAAAAGAGTTACAACTTCCTATACTATATATCGGTGTTGGTGAAAAAGAGGATGATCTTATCTCTTTTGATGCAGATGAGTATATAGACACGATTCTTAGTTCAATATTTATAGAAAATCATGGCGAAGGTTAAAACACTTTTTGAGTGTCAAGCTTGCGGACACCAAAGTAGTAAATGGCTAGGTAAATGTCCAAACTGTGGAGCCTGGGATCAATTTTTGGAGTTAAATTCTAAACAAATTGAAGTCTTAAAAGAGACAAATAGCATCAAAAAAGATTATACCGGTGCAATTCCCATAACCAAAGTTGAGCATGAAAGGGTTGAAAGATTTTCAACCGGAGACAGCGAACTAGACTTGGTTTTGGGCGGTGGCATAGTAAATGGCAGTTTAGTTTTAGTAGGAGGAAGCCCAGGGGTTGGAAAATCGACCTTGATGCTAAAAATCGCGGGAAATCTAGCCCAACAAGAGAAAAAAGTTCTCTATGTAAGTGCAGAAGAGTCGGCAAGTCAGATCAAACTTCGCTCCGACAGACTCCAAAGCAACAGCGACAATCTGTTTTTACTCTCAGAGATAAAACTTGACATTATATTTGGTGAATTAGGCAAAAATCATTTTGATATGCTTATAATCGACTCCATACAGACGATTTATAGCGACAAACTAACCGCAGCGCCGGGAAGTGTATCGCAAGTAAGAGAGATTACATTTGAGCTGATGAGATATGCAAAAGAGAACTCTGTTGCCATATTTATCATAGGACACATCACAAAAGATGGCTCCATTGCCGGTCCTAGGGTGCTAGAGCATATGGTCGATACTGTGCTATACTTTGAGGGAGATTCATCAAGAGAGATGAGACTTTTAAGGGGATTTAAAAATCGTTTTGGCTCTACAAGTGAAGTTGGAATCTTTGAGATGACAAAAAGAGGATTGGTGAGTGCAAAAGATATATCTAGAAAATTTTTCACAAGAGGAAAAGCACAAGCCGGTTCGGCCACAACAGTTGTGATGGAGGGCTCTCGCCCAATCATACTAGAAGTTCAAGCACTTGTCAGCGAAAGTGGCTACCCAAATCCTAAAAGAAGTGCAACAGGTTATGAACTTAACAGACTCACAATGCTTTTGGCGTTGCTGGAGCGAAAATTAGACTTGCCTTTTAATCAATATGATGTATTTATCAATATAGCTGGGGGCATCAAGATAAGTGAAACTGCTGCTGATTTAGCTATCATTGCAGCGATAATAAGCAGTTATAGAGATAGACCACTGAGCAAAGATACTCTGTTTTTAGGAGAAGTTAGCCTCATCGGCGATATAAGAGATGTTTACAATCTTGACTTGAGATTAAAAGAGGCAAAATCACAAAATTTTAAAAAAGCTATAGTTCCAACTTTGCCACTTGAAGAGATAAACGGTATAAAATGCTATAACATTGATGAAGTACCAAAGCTCATAGAGTGGATGTAATGAGACCTTTATCTAACTTTTGGTAAAATTTTTGACAAAATAAACGATATATAGTTGATGACTAATTTAAAAGGAGCCACAAATGGCAGATAAAAAGAGTGATGAAGAAGAGGTAGTAGAGAAAAAATCCGGTGGAAATATGGTGCTCATCATCGTGATAGTTCTACTTGTTATATTGTTGATTGGTGGTGGATTAGTTGCATATTTTTTACTAAGTGGTTCAGATGAAGCGGCTGCAACTGATGCAACTGCACAAAAGCAGACAAAAAGCATGCCAGCCAAAAGAATAACTAAAAGAGATACGGACTATCTGACTGTGGGACCGATGTATCCTATGAGTCAATTTATCGTAAATCTTCTTAGTGAAAATGGCAGCAGATTTCTCAAAACAACTATAAATCTAGAGCTGGACAAACCTGAACTCTCAGCTGAACTAGACAAGAAAAAACCTCTTATCAGAGATATAATCATAAGAGTTTTATCTTCAAAGACTTTTGAAGAGGTGAGTACGATGAAAGGTAAAAGCAGATTAAAAGATGAAATTGTCAGCAAAATAAACAATGTCCTAACAGACGGTCAGATAAAAAATATCTTCTTCACCGATTTTGTGGTTCAATGATAGGGGTTGATTTAGTAAAAATCGACAGAATAAAGAGATTTACGGAGCGTTTTGGAGACAAAGCGCTCACAAAATTTCTCTGCCAAGATGAGATAGCTCTGGCAAAAAGTATAAATACATTAGCAGGCTTCTGGGCATCAAAAGAGGCAATCTCAAAGGCTCTGGGTCTGGGCATCAGCAAAAAATGTAGCTTTTTTGATATAAAAATCTTCAAAGATGAAAAAAACAGACCATATTTTAAACTCTCCAAGCATTTGATACAAGAGTTTGACATAACAGAGTTAGATCTTTCTATAACACACGAAGATGGATTTGCAATAGCCGTTGCTTACATAAAAAGTGAAAAATCAAAACAAGGCAAACTCAGCTTTTAAATTAACCTTGTTTTCTAAAACATGCCATCTTAAATCTCTCTCCCATCATTGTTGGGTCTATTAGGATTTTTACTTTGTTTATCTCTCTTTCGTATGCTTCTTTTGTTGAGTTTTTTTCTAACAACTCTAACAGTTCGGTTAATCCAAAATTTACAAGTGCGGAGAATTGACTTGAAAATAGCTCCAATTTTACTCCACTTTTCTCATATGCTTTGATAAGATAATCAAAATTCAGATCATAAGTAATATCACTTTTTTTATAAAAATCTTTGAAACTTTTTTCCGTCTTTGTATCTTTTGCAAAGTTTGTTAAAGAGAAAAATGGATAAACGCTATGCTTATGATAAACTCTTAGAGAAAAATCACCCCTAGCATATCTATCCCCATAATCAAATGTTACAAATTCAAATCTTCGAGAACTTTGAGACATATCTTTTGCAAACTCTTCATAGCCTATTGGGATTTCACCTTTGTGTATATCATAACTTTTTGATAAATTGTTAGTTATTTCATCCATTTCTATAAATTTTAAATTTTCATTCTCAATAACTAACATTTTTCCATCTTTTACCACTTCACAAGCAAAAGCATCAAAAATCTCATTTGCTACAAAAAAAGCTTCTTCGCATCTCAACTCTTTAAGTGAATCAACATGAGATATCTTTACAGCGTCACCAAAAGAGTCATAAAAATACTCTATCTGAGCCTTTCTATTTTGCTCAAAAGGCTCAACTATGACAAACTTCAAACTCTCAAGCAGTTTTGGTTCCAAAGTATATATAAACTGCACCATATCTGCTAGAAGATATCCCCTGTGTGCGCCTATCTCTACGACGCTACATGTAGAGCTTAAAAAACCGCTTGAGATAGTAGATATCAGCCTTTTTGCAATGGAGCCACCAAAGAACATGCTACTACTCACAGCGGTGTAAAAATCTCCTTTTTTTCCTATCTCTTTGTGAGTATGATAGTATCCATCTTGACCATAAAGCCAATCTTGCATATAGGAGCTAAATTTTACCATTCATCTTCGCATATAAATCCAATAAGGATAACTGGATTTGAATTTTAAAAATCTTAACATCAAGTGCCATTGTATTTTTAGAATTTTCTAAAGTTTGGATATCGTATATGGTCTTTTCACCGGCTTTATATGAATCTTTTGTAGAATTAAGTAAAGAATCATACAACTTTAAATCCTCTTGCGTCAAAGCTATCTTCTTTTTAAGTATCTTTATCTTTTCAACTGCTAGCTCAAAACTCTTTTGCTCATCTCGTTTTTTATCTTGATACTCAAGTTTGGACTTTAGATACTCCAATCTTTTTATCTCTATGGTTCTGCCTCGGTTCAGATCGATAAGTGGCATACTTATCTTAAGTCCAAACGAACTGTATCTTTTTGCTCCAAAATCATAACTATCAAAAAATCCGGCATTAAACGACAGTGTTGGCAAATAGCTTGAAATTGTCATCTTTTTCAGATAGTTATTTTTTACTATTTCACTCTTTTTCTGCTGTAAAACCAAGGACTTTTTTAGATAAGCCGACTTGTCTATCAGGCTAAATTTTGGCAATTTAACATTCTCCATATCAGCATCACTGAAAGTTTTGAAAACCTTTAGAAGCTCAAGTCTGCTTGAATACATATCTAGCAATGCTCTTTGAAGTGAGCTCTCACTTAGTATAGCCTGATTTAAAAAACTACTATCTAAAAAACCGCTTTTATACTGCTCTTTTTTTCTAAGTATATCTATCTTTGCATTTTTTATGAGATACTTCTCTTTTTGGATTTGAAGATCTAGTTTTTTTAGGTTATATAGAGATGATAGTATAGTTTTTATCTCTGTCTGTTTGGTAAAGCGAGTAGCAATCCTAAGAAAGTCCCTGTTTGCATCAGCATACTTTATAGCATAATATATACCCCCACTCTTAAATATAGGCTGATTCATGGTTATAGAGAGGGTATTTGTCTCTTCTCTTCTCATGCCCGCATCACTGTTGTTGTAGCTAAATGAGCCGACTATACTATTTATCCAACTCTTTTCCAAGTTATCACTGTTTAACTCATTTGTTGTTTTTTCATTTTTGAGTATATTTTGTTTTAAACCCGATAAAAGAGTAGCATTGTCAGCAAACGCAAAAGAGGCAAAAAGAGCAGCAAGCAGACTAAGAGATCCAATCAAGCGCACTTGTCATCCTTTTGAATCCTTCAGTTATCTCATCTTTGCTTATAGTCAAAGGTGGCAACATTCTTAGAGTATCTTTCCCTGCTCTTAGTACCAAAAGACCCTCGTTAAAACATGCTTTGATGATTTTAGCCAAAGTATCGCTGTCTTTACATCTAAATCCTCTCATCATACCAAGCCCGACATGTTTTGTAAAAAACTGCGGATAGTTAGAGCAAATCTCACTTAACTGCTCCTCAAAGTATAAAAATGTTTCATCTAATGAACCACTATTTTTATAACTCTCAAGTATATCCAACACCTCTATACCAGCTCTTGTACTTAAGAAATTTCCCCCAAAAGTGCTTCCATGGTCTCCTGGCTCAAATATATCTTTATGAGTCGTCATCACCGCTCCTATAGGAACTCCACCAGCCAAACCTTTTGCTAAAGTGATGATGTCAGGCTCTATTTCATATAGATTTGTTGCCAAAAATTCACCGCTTCTGTAGATGCCTGTTTGAACTTCATCAACGATAAGCAGTAAGCCCTTCTCTTTTAAAAATTTTGCCAACTCCTGTATCTCTTTTTTATCAAACGGCTCTACACCACCCTCACCTTGAACAAGCTCTATCATCACAGCTATAGTTTCATCATCAATGCTCTCATAGATAGTTTTTATATTTTTATCAAACGAAAAACCATCTGGATATGGGCTAAATTCGGCTTTATGAAAACTCTCTTGCCCTGTTGCTTTTACCGTTGTGATGGTTCTGCCGTGAAATGAGTTTTCTAAAGTAATAATTTTGTATTTTTTATTATCAAAATTCTTCTCACCATATTTTCTGGCTATCTTGATAGCTCCCTCATTTGCCTCAGCTCCAGAGTTTGCAAAAAATGTAGCCATATCAAAACCACTAAGCTGGGCTAATTTTTTTGCAAGTTTTGCCTGAGGTTCTATCAAAAAGAGATTTGAAGTATGTATAAGATTTCTCGCCTGTTCACATATAGCATTTGCCAATCTTGCATTGCCATGCCCTACACTGCTGACTCCTATGCCGCTAGTAAAATCTATATAATCTCTACCTTTTTCATCATACAAGGTTGCATTTATACCCTGCTTAAAATTCACATAATTTCTCGCATAGGTATTTAATACGAAATCTTTATCTAGTTTTTCATACATGATTTTAATCCTTAAATTTTATCACTAATTATACCCAATCTTAGTCAAGATGGGGTAAATGCCACTTTTTATTGTATGCCAAAAGCCTAAATATCAAGCCAAATACAAAAACGGAGGAAATAGAAAATAGATTGATATTTTCATAATGATTTAGCACAAAAACTATGCCACCAATAAACAGAGCAATAGTTCCATATAGCTCACTTACTAAAAGCATTGGAATTTTATTTAACAACATATCTCTCATCACACCCCCACCAACCGCTGTGATGACTGCCAAAAGTGAAACTCCAAAAAAATTAAATCCAGAACTTACACCAACTAAAGCTCCAGAGATAGAAAAAGAGATAAGTCCTATAGAGTCGCACAAAACCAGATATTTACTATTTTTTATGCTATCTTTTTTATGCAGTTTTAAAAATATAGCAAAAAAGAGAACTATAACAACTATAAGTATAGGGTACAAGTCAACAAATATAAATGGCACTTTTGAAACTATTATATCTCTTGAAACTATTATATCTCTAACCACACCACCTCCAAGAGCTGTCAAAAAAGAGGCTATAAAGATACCAAGAAGATCCAGTCTATCCTTTGTAGCCACATAAAATCCACTCAAAGCAAAAGAAGCAATACCAATAAAATCTGCTATATTTAAAATAGTTGCATTAATCATTTTGAGATTTTAACATATAGGATATTAAAATAGTATATGCTATACTTCATTTTATGATAGGAACGATAATTTTTTACAACAATGATGATGGCTCTGGTCTGGTTTTGACTAGAGATAACAACAAGTACAAATTTGGCATACAAGCATGGTCTGATTTTGATAATCTGCCTAGTATTGGCTTAAATGTCGATTTTCAACTTAAAGATGATGTAATCTTAGATATAAAAAAGCAGACACCCTCTTCTGATGATCTGAGTAAACCTGTTTTAGATATACAAGATGCAAAAAAAGCGATACTTCAAACAAGTCTGCCAGATAAAGATGAAGACTCAGCGCTCGACCAAAAACTGGATCCTGAATTTTATTCTATCAAAACTGTTCCTAAAAATTTTATAGATACCACTATGAACAATTTTTTTGCAAAACTGCAAGAAACTGTTGGAAAATATAAAAACTATGAACTTCAATCAAAAGATGAAACTTTAGATTACTTTAAAATAAAAAGATTTCTTTTTACTGCTTACAACAATCTCTTAGAGATAGACAGTTCCCTAGCTGATGGCAATCTAACGGAAGTTTATCAAAACATACAAAATGTAAATGAGATATACAATATATACAAAAAAAGCTACATGTATCCAAAAATAGCATTTTCTACGATATTTCTTAGATATACAAGATATAAAGAGGCAAAAAAGCGCCTGGAAAACAATAGTGCAAAAATGAAAAGCATAAAAGCCAGCTTAGGTATTATGGAAATAGAGATAAAAGAAAAGATGTCAGAGTTGTCCAAACTGAATAAAGATGACATAGAAGCGATAACTTTAAAACAAAATGTCAAACATTTAAGGAGTTTATATGTAGATGCTATAGATTATATAGGAACTCTTAGAGAAGAAAATGAGATGCTTTTGCCTATAACAGACGAATACTTTGCATCTTTCTTTGAAGAGTTTAATAAAAAATTTGAGTCCTCATATGAAAAAAACATAAAAATATTGATAGATATCTTAAACTCAATGGCATTTTTATTCGATAGATTTATGTGGAAAAAAGCAAGCCTATCAAAAACCATACAAAAACGCTTCGAGGAGTCTGCCATTCCGTATCCTTATAGCTCACTAACTTTTCTAAGATACTATTTAAAGACTCTAGACAAATCCAAACTAAATGAAGAAAACCAAGAACTCTTTAAACTACTGGAATATTTAGAGAAAAAATAAACCCACAAGACAAGACAAATATCATTCTTTTATCATTAACATAATATTAATATTAAGTAAACGAAATAATTCAACTTGTTTAACTTATAGCAAGCACATTCTAGTTAATCTTACGACAAAAGAATTAATGGGGCTGGTATGTTAAATTTTTTGATTTTACTTATAGCGTTATCGCTATTGTTGGTCTTGATCAGGTTTTTGAGGGGTCCAACTCTGGCTGACAGGGTTGTTGCTTTTGATTCTATGAGCATCATTGCTACCTCTTTGCTTGTTGTTCTCTCCTTTTATTTTCAAAAGAGTTTGTATCTTGATGTTGCATTTGTCTTTGGATTAATCGGATTTGTAGGCACGGTAGTATTTGCAAAATTCTTAGATAAGGAGCTGTGATGTTGGTTTTTCTTGGATATATACTTGCTTTACTGGGAGTTTTGCTATTTTTTATCAGCGGGATTGGTCTGTTGCGTATGCCAGATACCTTGACGCGAATGCAAGCAGCTACAAAAGCTTCAACGCTAGGCTCTTTGTTAGTGATTTTAGGAATAGCCTGCTTTGAGCCACAATGGTCGTTCAAACTTATAGTTTTGGCAGTTTTCATACTCATAACAAATCCCATATCCTCTTCACTCCTTGCTATGACAACATACAAGAGATTTTACAAGCATGTTTTCAACAGTAGCGGAGTTGATGCATTAAAAGGAGATGAGAAATGATAGGATTACTTATACTATTTACATTTTTGTCTATCATAATAGTTGCTCTTGGAGCGATATTAAGCAAAGATATAACTCAATCTGTCATGCTTTTTATGGGTGTTGGTCTTGGTAGTGTTGTGCTGTTTTTTATATTTCAAGCACCTGATGTTGCACTTACAGAGGCAGTTATCGGAACAGGTCTTAGTACAGCAGTATTTTTGCTTGGAATCAGACACACATCTCAAGAGGAGGTAGAGTCATGAGTCTTAAAAAAACCCTACCTATCAAACATATTGTTCTATCTATTTTGTCTTCGGCTCTTCTTTTATCTCTGCTTGGATTACTTATGCAAGTGAAGACAGACCTTCATAAAAGTGTTGGTGATATATTTTTAAATCTAAATATGCAAACGGCTACCGCAAATGCCGTCACATCTGTTGTTACATTTTTCAGGGGAATCGATACAGTTGGAGAAGTTACGGTTCTGTTTTTGGCAACTTCTGGTGTAGCATTGATGTTGAGTACATCGCAAAGAACTTATGCAAAAATCATCAAACAAGATAGTTTCATCTTAAATGTCGGCAGTCGCTTACTATTGAGTGTCATAATTCTTTTTGGTGCCTATATCATCATTCACGGTCACTTAAGTCCTGGTGGTGGATTTCAAGGTGGTGTTGTTATCGCAACTGCATTTTTACTGCTCTTCTTGGCAAACCCAAATATGGACTTAAATCACTCTATCTTAACACTTGGCGAGTCCCTGAGCGGATCAGCTTATGTATTGGTCGCTATCATCGGTCTTTTTAAAGTAAATATGCTACTAGGAAATTTTTTACCCCATCCTGTAAGTGAAATTGGGAATCTTATAAGTGGTGGTATCATCCCTGTCATTTATGTGATAGTAGGTATAAAAGTTGGTAGCGAGATGGCTGTCATAGTAGAGTATTTTGTAAAAGAAGAACACGAAAAGGAGATAGAAAATGCTTGATTTTTTCAACTCAACACAGAGCATACATGCTATCATTATAGTGGGCTCCATGGCACTCTTTTTTATAGGGTTTTATGGAATTGCAACACAAAAAAATCTAGTGAAAGTTTTGGTCTCCTTTGACATAATGGAGTCGGCTCTTTTTCTATTTTTTATAGGCTTACACTATAAAGTTGGCTTAGTTGCACCGATAGTTGATGATAAAACTAAAACTTTTACGGGCATGGTAGATCCTGTCCCTCAAGCGATGATTTTGACAACCATTGTTATTGGGTTAGCGATTTTGGCACTTGGATTGTCATTTGGTATCGAGTATTATAAACTTACTGGTAGAAATGATATATCAAAAATGAATGAGTTGAGGGATTGACATGAGTTTAGGTTACTATTTTTTATTGCCGGTTATATTCTCATTTTTGACTCCTTACTTTAAAAAGTTAGGCTCTTTTACGCTAAGAGGCAGCTCAATTTTGTTGAGTTTCATACTCTTTGTGCAAAGCATCGCTTATACAACTATGAAACTTCCTCAGATTTCGCAATTTTCTATCAAACCACCTTTGGGTATCGCATTTGTATTGGATGGTTACTCATTGCTCTTTTTGTTGATTTTTACTTTTTCTGCGGTTATTGTCTCTTTTTATATGTTATGGTATTTTAAAGTTAATCCAAAAAGAGATGAAGCGAGATTTTATGTATTTTTCAATATGCTAATAGCAGGCAGTATCGGTATGATACTAAGTTGCGATATATTTAACCTCTACATCTTTTTCGAAATCGTTGGTATATGCTCATATACGCTATCAGCATACAATAAAGACAAACTAGGTTTAGAATCAGGCATAAAATACCTCATCATAGGCTCCATTGCTTCTATATTTATAGTTTTTGCGATTATGCTGATATATCTACAGATAGGGACAGTAAATCTAGGCTTAATTGCTCAAAGATTTCACGAAATAGATCCAAAGATTTCTGTTCTTATAGTTTTGATGCTTTTTATAGGTTTTGGAACAAAAGCAGAACTATTTCCGATGAACTTTTGGGCGCCAGATATATATCAAGGAAGCATCTCATCAGTCAATGGACTCTTTAGCTCTGTTGTTGCAAAAGCTTATCTGTTTGTATTTTTTCATCTATTTTATCTATTTGGCTTAAGTTCAAAGTATATGCTTTTTGTCATGGTTATAGGTGCGATCACATTTTTAGTTTCCGAATTTACCGCACTAAACCAAACAAATGTCAAGAGACTTTTCGCATACTCAACACTAGGGCAACTTGGCATCTTGTTTATGGCTCTATCAACCAACTCTAGTGAAACAGTTTCTGGTGCTCTTTTCCATCTTACAAGTCACTCTATATCTAAGTTGTTGATATTTTTGGCTTTAGGCATATTGATTCACCATCTCAAAAGTACAAAAATCTCTATATTTGGAGATTTTAAATCAAGATTTTTGACCATCATATTTGCTATTGGTTTTTTATCGATCTTAGGAATTCCTCCTTTTAGTGGATTTGTTGGAAAAATTCTAATCTTAAAGGGATTTGCTCTATCTCATAACTACAGTGCCATAGCTTTTATACTTTTGGTTTCTATCGTAGAAGCTGTATATTTCTTTAGATTGACAGCTATGATGTTAGATAAAAAAGGGACAAAAAGAGTTGTGCATGTAGGCTTTATAAACTATATCTTGCTCTGTGTATTGGCAGCACTGATAGTCATATTTGGTCTATTTCCTTCCTTGTTGATTCACTACACGGATTTGGCGGCAAATGCCTTGATAAATCCGACTGATTATCTAAAATTTGCATTAGGAGTAGGACTATGAATTCAATATTTTTACTATTAAATATCTTACCTATACTATTTTTATATCAGTTTGGGGGAGACCTACATGTAAGCTTCTCTTTGACAAAAGATTTCACACTTAGTCTGATTCAGACACCACTTGGAACATTTTTTGCCTATTTGAGTTTGATATCTTTTTTGCTCGTAACTGTTTCTCAAAAGAGCAAGAAACTCTCTTGCAACTACTACGCACTACAGCTTCTACTCTCTTTTGCGATGTTGATAATCGTTCTAGCAGGAGATTTTATCACCTTCTTTATAGGTTGGGAAATTATGACTTGGAGTAGTTACTTTATCATCTCAAAATCAAATAATATAGATATAAAGTCGCTACAAAAATATATACTATTTTCTTTAGCATCAGCATTCTCTTTGATAGCCGCTATCGTCATATCCTACTCTTTTGCAAACTCTTTTGATTTTGCTACGATTTCGGCTTCGTTTAAGAGTATGCCATTTGATATACAATTAACACTAATCATTCTCTTCTCACTCAGTTTTTTCACAAAAGCTGGTGTGATTGGATTGCACTATTGGGTAGTCGATACATACTCAAAAGCGCCTGACCTTTTTAGCTCAATTCTTTCAGCTGTGATGTCAAAAATGGGCATCTATGGACTCTTTTTGATATATGGAAATATAGTAGGATATCAAGAGTTAAAGATAATGTTTGGGACCATTTTAAATGGTACAGATTTTGGCTACACTCTAGCTTGGATTGGTGTTGCAACTTCGATAATAGCAACCTTTAAAGCCATAACACAAGATGAAGTAAAAAGACTTCTTGCCTACTCATCCATTGCTCAGCTTGGCTACATAATTGCTGTCATTGGATTTGGTACCACTTATGGAGTGGCTGGGGCACTTTATCATACGCTGATTCATACTATCATAAAACTATTATTATTTATAAATGTAGCTGCTATCATAGCACAAACCGGCAAAAACAGATTTAGTGAGCTAGGTGGTCTCATATATAGGACTCCTGTCTCATTTGTGATGCTTTTAATCGGTATAATCGGTCTGGCAGGTATGCCTCCACTTGGTGGTTTTGCATCAAAATTCATGATGTATAATGCTGCGATAAACACAAAATTTGCTCTTATACTCATAGGTATGTTATTTTCTGGCGCAGCATCATTTTTGTACTGTTATAAACTGGTATATGGTATCTATCTTGGACATCCGACTTCAAAAGGGCTGGAGACTCAAAAAGAGGTACCTCTTAGTTATCTGATTCCACAAATCATACTTGCACTTCTTTTGGTTTTAACAGGAGCATTTCCCGGAGCATTTGTAAAAGTTATAAATCCGATTTTAACTCAATTCTCTTTGAAAGCTTTGCCTTATGATGGAGTAGGCATCATGGATAGTGCTGTTGGTAATTTCAACGGACTTTTCATCATGAGTGCTTTTGTTGCCTTTTTTGTTTTGATTTTACTGCTCATCAGCAGGATAAAATCAAAAGCCAAAAACAATATAAACAGATTTGATATAAGCTACTGTGGTGAAGTACCATCAAAAGATACATCTTTGCACTATGGATTTGGATTTGGTACGGAACTGCACAGAATCAAATTTGTAAATGCCATCTTAAAAAGGAGTACAGCAACTTTTTATGATGCTCTAGCACTACAGACAAAAAGAAGTTCTGAACTGCTGAGTCGTATGTATTATGGAAATATTCACAATACAATGATCATAATCTTGCTCTTCTTTAGTGCACTGTTTTTTATAGGAGTTAACTCATGATATTTCAAATTATACTGCTCATCATGTTAGCATATGTCGTTGGTTTTATCTATTTTGGTCTATATAGAAATATATTGGCAAGGATTCAAGGTAGATACGGTCCTACTATATATCAATCATTTTACGATAGCATAAAGCTTTTTTCCAAAAAAAACACCGTTAATTATGGTTGGATGTTTTATCTAGGACCAATAATCATGGCAACGGGAGCTGTTTTAACTCTTATACTTGTGCCTGTTTTTAGTGATAGTGATTTTTTAAGAAGCGCCACTAGTCAGGGAAACCTTTTTGTTTTGTTGTACCTTATGGTTTTAGGACCACTAGGCAATGCTTTAGCAGTCGGAACAGGTGGCAATCCTTTTGGTGTTATGGGAGTTGTCAGAGGTTTAACCCGACTCATAGGTCTTGAATTGCCCTTTTATATAGCCGTTGTTGGTTTGATAATAGCAGCAAACAGCAGTGATATAGTACACATCATAGATATGCAAAAAACAGGGGGTTTAAATATCATAAACCATCCTCTACTTTTTATAGCAGCTATGATTTCTATGGTAGGTTTTTTTGGTGAGTCGCCATTTGACATTCCAGGGGCTCCTCAAGAGGTATATTCTGGACCAAGGACAGAGTTTAGCGGTAAATTTTTAGCTCTGCTTATGTCTCAGGGTTCACTATTTGCCTTTGCAAAACTTGTTTTGATAATTGACCTGTTTTTAGGTGGAGCTGATTCACTTTGGATGCTTGTTTTAAAAACTTTGGCTATTTTTGTGACTATTATTTTCATAGGTGTAGTATATGGAAGATATAAAGTTGAACAAGCGGTTGATTTTTTAATGAAAATACCTACTCTCATAGCTCTCTTAGGATTAGCTAGAGTTATTTGGTTTGGATAAAGGGGATAAAATGGAAAGTGGTTTTCATGGTAGTGACCTAGATAGTAGCTTAAAGTGCAAATTAGAAGAGAGTGGTATGGCAAACACCCATGCCATCATGGAAAAAGCTGTAAATTGGTTTAGAAGTCGAAGTATATTTGTCGTAGCATACGGAACAGGATGCGGTGCTATAGAGATGCCTCCTACTTTTACTAGTAGATACGATGCTGAGAGAATGGGTGTTGTTGGAGTTGCAACTCCTAGGCAGGCTGACTTGATTATACTCTCTGGTTATTTGGCTTATAAGACGCTAAGACGGGTTATAAGAACATATGAACAGATGCAAAGACCAAAATATGTCATAACCTTGGGGAGTTGTCCCATAAACGGTGGAATGTATTGGGACTCTTATAATACAATAAAAAAACTTGATGACTATATACCAGTAGATGTGTATGTTACAGGCTGTATGCCTCGCCCTGAGTCAGTTATAGAGGGCTTTGTTCTTCTGCAAGAGAGAATCAAAAACGGAGAAAAAGCTGGCTGGCAAAAATATGATGAAAATTTGAAATTTTACAAAGATAACCAAAAAAGAGTACTAGGCGGACATATCGATCCATCATATGAGACAGATTGGTACAATTTAGAAAATGGAGGTGTTGCATGATAGATTTATCATCTAAGCTAGAAAAACTCTCACTCGAGCTTGTAGAGAAAAATGCACACTTATATAAAGTAACTGTAAAATTGGAAAATCTAGAATCCATACTTCTTAGTTTTTTAAATGAGTTTGGCTACATCACGCTTGACTCAATAAATTGCCGAGATGACTTGGAAGAGGGGTTATTTACGATAACATACTGTTTGCAAACTGAAAAGAGGGACCATGTAGTAATGGTTCAGACAAGCATAGATAGAGAAAATGCAACGCTGCCATCCATGCATACACTCTGGCCCCAAGCAGAGATAATGGAGAGAGAGATGCATGAAATGTTCGGTGTTGATTTTCCAACTCACCCAAGTCTAATAGATTTTGCATTGGAGTACTGGGAACATATGCCTCCTATGAGAAGGGATTTTGATACTTTGGAGTTTGTCAACAGTATGAATCCTTTTAGAGATCAAAGAGGGGACAATCTTGATGTAAAAGTTGAGATGAAAAAAAGAAGAGAAGAGAAGAAGGCAGCAAAACTAAAAGCTGAACAAGAGGCAGCTGCTAAGCTTGCAGCACAAGAGCAACAAAATCCAGATAGTGAGGCACAAAATAATGAGTGATCTAAAAAATACAATCAAAATATTTCATGGACCTCAACATCCTGGAATCACAGGAAATATGAGTGTAGAGCTTGATCTGCTTGGAGAAACCATCAAAAGAGCGCAAACTCATGTAGGGTATCTTCACAGAGGATTTGAAAAGCTAGTGGAGAGAAGAACAGTTGTACAGGCTTTTACTATAGTTTGCCGAATCTGCGTACCAGAGCCCGATCCAAATGAAGAAAATTTTGCCAGAGCAGTTGAAAATCTAACAGGCTTAGAGATAAGTGAAAAAGCAAAATACATAAGAACGATGATTTTAGAGATGCAAAGATTGGCTACTCAATTTTTATGGATGGGTGGGCAAGCAGGCTCCATTGGTTTAGGATTGATTCCTCAATGGTCTGTTTGCGACAGAGACTATATGCTTGATCTTTTTGAGGAGCTAACAGGTGGCAGAGTTTATCACATGTACGCTTTTCCTGGTGGTGTTAGAAGAGACATTCCTGATGGATTTTTAGATAAGCTGTCCGATTTGATGAATTATTATGAGAAGAGAATAACTGTATATAATAACACATTTTTTGATAATACTATATTTAAATCCAGAGCCATAGGAGTTGGAGTTGTAAATGCAGATGAAGCACTTAAAAATGGATATGTAGGTCAAACACTAAGGGCTTGTGGCATCAAAAGAGATGTAAGAAGAGATATGCCTTATCTCAAATATGATCAGTTAGAGTTCGATATACCAACCAGAACTGAGGGCGATGTTTATGCTAGGGCTTTGGTTAGAAGAGATGAAATGTTACAATCCATAAGAATTTTGAGGCAGATAATAAAACAGATGCCAAAAGATGGTGAAATACTACAAAAAATTCCAAAACATAGAAAATTTAAGCTGCCTGCTGACGATACTTATGTGCAAACTGAGAGTGCTAGAGGAGCTATGAGCTACTATATGGCAGGCGATGGAAGCGAAAAGATAAGAAGAATGCAGGTGCGAGGACCGTCTTTGGTGCATGCGTATACACTTCTTGAAAAACTACTTGTTGATTCCCAACTTGCAGATGTCGCAATGACTATGAATTCACTGGGCATATGTCCACCAGAGATAGAGAGGTAACAAAATGGCAATAGATGTAAAAGGTGTTTTATCACCATTAAGTGCGATAGGAACTCTTTTTGAGCACCCTAGAACTATCACTTACCCTGAAGTCAAAAAAGAGATTCCTAGAGGATATAGAGGCTTTCACATAAATGATTTAGAATCCTGCATAGGTTGTGCAAATTGCCAAGAGGTGTGCATGAATGAAGCGATAGACATGGTTCACCCAGATAGAGAGTACAATCCAAAAAATGGTAGCGGATGTGTACCCAGAATAGATTATGGAAGATGTTGCTGGTGTTCCCTATGTACCGATGTATGTCCGCCTAGTTCTTTGAAGCTAAACAATGAGTGCATACATGCCGACAGAGACTCAAATAATTTTCTGTATATGCCAAAAAACAGGAAGGATATATCATGAGATTTATATTTTGGACGCTTTTTTTATTTTTGATTTGGGTTGGTCTGACTATGAGTTTTAACTCACAAGAGCTGATAACAGGATTTGCCGTCTCATTTGTCATAGCCTTGATATATGTCAAAAGTTACCCGAGTAGCGATAGTTTTAGATTTAGACCGATTGCTTATATCATCTATCTTGTTGTTTTTATGAAAAATTTAGTTTTATCAAACTGGGATGTTGCAAAAAGGGTCATAGATCCAAAACTACCTATAAATCCTGGCATAGTGGCGATAAAAACTAACTTACAAGAGGATTACAAAAAACTTATGCTAGCAAACAGTATAACTCTAACACCTGGAACTATCACCATGGATGTGCAAGATGGTACTCTTTTCATACACTGGATAGATGTAACAACATCAGACACAAAAGAAGCAAGCCAAGAGATAGCTGGAGATTTTGAACGAACGCTAGGAGCACTATAGGGATATTGACATATTTGATTTTGTTCTGTACAATGATCGAAAAAGGACAACAAATATGAAAAGATTATTATCTGTTTTTATTTTAATATCTGTTTTTTTTAGTGCATCTTTTGCATTAAATATAACCAAATCAGAATGTTCCAAAAAAGACAAAAACTATATATTTGCAGGTGGAGAGTGTTTGCAATTTTATGTTTCAAAAACAGAAAACAAGGACTCTTTGAATATCATCATACACGGAACTTGGAAAGCTGGCACAAATACTCTGGGTAGATACGCTCCTTTTGCTGAGGATTTGGCACTTCAAACAGATATAACAACTGTGGCTATTGCCCTGCCCGGATACTCCGGCTCATCTACAAATCATTTTAAAGCACTAAGTCATCTCGGCAAAACAAAACCGCAGGCTGCCAGTGAAAAATATCTGCTTTTTTTATCAACTGTGCTCCAGGCATTCAAAAAAAAATATCATGCTAAAAAATTGAATTATATAGGACATTCAGCAGGTGCTATGATGGGAGCCACACTGGCTGGATTAAAACCTGGACTCATCACAAATCTATTTTGTGCTGGGGGCGTCTATAATATACACAAAAAAAATCCATCCAAAGGATTGATATCTGCGATTGACTATATCGATAAAATCCCTAAAACTACAAAAATAGTACTCACATATGGAACAAAAGATAAAATCTCTAAGCCATACATGACAAAACGATTTTACAAACTTGCAAAAGCAAAAGGATTAAATGTAGAGTTAGTAAAAGTCAAAGGAAGTGGTCATCTTGGACTTGACATGAGCGATAGATCGGTAGAAGCCATAACAGAGACCTTAAACTAAGTTTTTTATGCTAAAATTTCACTTTTTAAAGGTTGAAAATGCTAGCTGATGTTATAAATTCTATCGTAAGTACTGTTGGAGATTTGGGATATATTGGTATCGTTATTATGATGTTTTTGGAGAGTTCGTTTTTTCCTTTTCCTAGCGAAGTAGTGATGATTCCCGCTGGATATCTCGCATCAAAAGGGGATATGAATCTATATATCGCTATCTTTATGGGTATAGCGGGCGGTATTTTGGGCGCACTATTTAACTACTATCTTGCACTTAAACTCGGTCGTACTCTTATACTAAGGTTTGGGAAATACTTTTTTATGAATGAAAAAAAACTACAAAAAGTGGAGGATTTTTTTCAAAAATATGGTAGCATCTCAACTTTCATAGGAAGATTGATTCCAGGTATCAGACAGTATATCTCACTTCCGGCTGGATTAGGAAAAATGAATATCAAAATTTTTACACTCTATACTGCCTTAGGTGCAGGCATTTGGGTCACCATCTTGGTACTACTAGGGTACTTCATAGGAGAAAATCCTGATACCATAAAAAAATATCTGCATATCATCACTCTTGTATTATTTGCAATAATAGTCCTACTTGCCATCATATACTATCTAAAACAGAAGAAGAAAAATGTCACTAAATAGACAAATATTTTTAACAATCATCCTGCTAATAGCAACCATACTCTTTTTCGAATACACAAATGTAGATATATCTCTTCAAAATCATTTTTACAATTTTGAAACACACAAATGGCTGATAGATAGAAATGAACCGATTTTAAAATTTATATTTTACAATGGAATTAAAAAACTACTGATCATTTTTGCTGTTTGCATTCTCTTTAGTCTTCTGTTTTTTAGAAAAAAGAGAGTTATCCAAGAGTATAAAAAAGGTTTGATTTTAGTTGTATTGTCCGCTATATTGATCCCTGTGATTGTAGGTAGTTTAAAAGCAACAACAAACACTCCATGCCCAAAAAATATAGAGCATTTTGGAGGAGTCTATCCCGATATAAAAGTTTTAGACTCATATCCAAAAGATTTCAAACAAAACAAAAAGATCAAATGCTGGCCAGCAGGTCATGCAAGTGGAGGATTTGCACTCTTGTCTCTATTTTTTCTATTTAAATCAAGAAAAAACAGAAAAAGAGCTTTAGCACTCGCCATGTTTGTTGGCTGGAGTATGTCACTATACAAAATGTTCATAGGAGACCATTTTCTAAGCCACTCAATAGTCACAATGGAGATAGCATGGCTGATAGTTTTGATACTAGAAAAGTACTTAACTCACATTTTTAGAAAAAGATCTAAAAATAAAAATTATGATTACTATCTCTAACACAAAAAGCCCAATATGAAGATCATAAACTTGGGTCTGCTTATCACTTACTCCAAGGTAAGACAGCGTTTTATAAAAGAGATAAGATAGCACTAACCCTACTAGATATCCCTTTTGCTTCATGATATCTGCAAAAGAGATGAGTTGCGTCCTGCCAAGTGCTATGGTTTCCATTCTTACTAAGTAGCTGCCAAACATAAAAGTAAGCTGATACCCAAGATAGACTAAAAGGGCGCTCATATAAGAGTAGTTTAGAATTAAAAAAACAAGAACAAATCCTAAAACTATGAATTCAACAAACAGAGTGATATAAAAGAAAGACGATAAGTTCATGATCTTATCGTAAAATTTAGCCACGACCAACATCCCTAGTGCCAAAAAAATGCCCCCTATAGAAAACATAGAAGGTTTCAAGGGAGTATATAAAACAAATATACTCCCTACGCTAAGCCCCAAAAATAGGGAATTTAAGAATTTATAGTATAGATAACTTCGTACATATAGAGTTCTCAAAACTTAGCATTAACTCCTATATAAAAACTTCTTCGCTTGGTGGCATATCCATAAACACTCTGATACTCTCTGTCAAACAGATTGTCCACTTTTGCATAAACACCCCAAGTTTTATTTATTTTGTAATTTACCTTAGAATTTAGCACAAAATACCTGCCTGTATCGACATAGCTAGCGGGCCATGTAGAAAAATCCTGATCCAATCTTGAGCCTATATATGTTCCATCAGCACTTATCGTAAAATCTTTTGTAAATGCATAAGTTGTATTTATACCAAACTGATATCTAGGTCTTCTTGTGAGTCTTTTGCTGTCCTTATCTTTAGCATCGATATATGTATAATTTAGGCCAAACAGCAGCTTATCAAAGAAAACCTTTTGATAAGATATCTCAACGCCTTTTAAAACCGAAGTTCCATCTATATTTATATTTTGACCAGGAGTCGGCCATGGAGCATTGTTCCAAACTATCATATCTTTAATCTCATTTCTAAAGAGATTTATACCCAACCCAAGGTAGTTAAAACCCACATTGTAACTAAGGATTTTTTCGGGTTTTAGATTAAAATTACTCAATCCCCAGATATTTATCATATCCATCATATTTGGCGTTTTATAGGCTGTTCCTATATTTGCATATATATTAAAATTTTGGTTTATGTTATATTTTAGACCCAATTTTCCTGTAAGCTTATTGTCAAAACCGCTAAAATAGTCATATCTAAGTGCTTGCAAAAAGACTAATTTATTAAAATGATAGATATTGTTTAAAAACAGAGCTTTATTTGTATCATCTTCTCTTTTTTCTGTGCTTCCTACTTGAGTATAATAAACTTTTCTCTTTTCATAATTTATACCATAAACCAATGAATTTTTAGAACCGTATCTCAGGGTATCTTTTATCTCCAAAGATGGTATCTTGCCGATAGAGTCATTTATACCATATGTCGCATCTAGTTGTTTATTGTGAAAATAGCTCTGCGAAATTGTAGCCTCTATCTGGTGTCTCTTGATAAAATATTTATACTTTATATATCCGCTTTTCCCTCTATAATCAGCTCTTCCTGCTGAGTTTGGATTATTAAATCCTTGATCATAATGCGTCAAAGAGTTCACATCGTTATAGCCTAGTTCTATATGGCTGTGAGCATTTAACCAGTACCCACCATTTAGATTTACTGTTGTATTTCTGTATGGGTCTCTCTCATAGTTACCCAAATCAGCATGTTTTGGAGCTTGAGCCGTAAAGCCATCTTGCGTAGTTCTAAGTACTTGAAGCATTAGATTATATTTTCTCGTCCTTTTTGACAATGATGTTGCCAAGCTTCTATATCCGTAACTTCCCACTTCTGTATTGATTTTAGCATGAGTGCCTGGTTTTGCTTTTTTGGTTATGATGTTTATAACTCCAGCTGCCGCGTCAGCTCCCCAGACTCCACTTTGAGCACCTTTTATGACTTCTATTTTGTCTATATCGTCAACTAATATATTGCTCAAGTCTGCGCCTGAGGTATTTGTCGGATCGTTGTATCTTATGCCATCAACTAATACTAAAAGGTATTTGTTTGAGTATCCTTGTAAGAAAATCGAAGTTAATTTTCCAACTCCTCCATATGAAGTTATGCTGATTCCGGGCAGTGATTTTAAAGCCTCTGTAACGCTGGTATATCCTTGAAGTTTTATCTCATCTGAAGTGATGATACTGACATTGTCAGTCACATTTGTAGAGCTTACTATACTCTTTGAAGCAGAGTATATTTTTGATTTTTTAGTCTTAATCTTTTTTGAGATTAAGACAACTGGTGCCTCCTCTAGTGTGGGCGTCTCCTCTTCGCTTACAGCATACTCATCTTGCTTTTGTACATGTAGAGCTGAATCTTCTATGCTAGTAGTTGAACTAGCTAGAGTTACAGTTGTACTTATGGCAAGTATGGCTGCAAGTGAAAAGTATTTCCCACGAAATCCTTTTGGACTCTTCATTTTTTCTCCTAAGTTTTGTTTTTGGAATGAAATTATATTTAAATTTTTCTTACAAGTGCTATAATATGAAAAATTATCACAAGGAAGACGAGATGAGTAGTAAGATAAAAAGCATAAGAGCTATGGAGATACTTGATTCTAGAGGAAACCCTACTATTAGAGTATTTATGGGGTTAGAAGATGGCACAAAAGTAAAATCTTCAGTACCTAGTGGAGCAAGTACAGGTGAATACGAAGCTTGTGAACTTAGAGATGGAGATAAAAAAAGATATGGTGGCAAAGGTGTTTTGAAAGCTGTCAAAAATGTAAACGAATTGATAGCTCCTGCGCTCATCGGCATAGATGCAACAGAACAAGCCAAGATAGATGAGATTCTAATCTCGCTAGATGGCACACCAAACAAAGACAAATTGGGAGCAAATGCCATTTTGGGAGTCTCAATGGCTTCTGCAAAAGCAGCTGCAAGTAGTCACCATCTTGAACTATATGAATATCTAGGAGGAGCTGGAGCAAATAGGATACCAGTTCCTTGCATGAATATCCTAAATGGTGGTGAGCATGCAGATAATAGTGTCGATATACAAGAGTTTATGGCAGTTCCTTTTGGTGCACCAACATTTAAAGAGGGGCTAAGATATGTATCTGAAACTTTTCACACCTTGAAAAAACTCTTAAAAGATAGAGGTTTAGCAACATCAGTTGGAGATGAGGGAGGATTTGCTCCAAATCTTGCAAGCAATGAAGATGCCATAGAAATCATCATCGAAGCGATAGAAAAAAGTGGCTACAAGCCAGGAGTCGATATATCTATAGCGCTAGATAGCGCGGCTACATCTTTTGTCGTAGGCAAAAAAGGCAAATATGACTTAAAATGGTCTGGTGCTGGCATAAAAAGCAGTGACGACCTCATAGAGATGGCAAAAGAGTGGGTTAAAAAGTACCCTATAATTTTATGGGAAGACCCACTTGCCGAGGAAGATTGGGATGGTTTTAAAAAATTCACCAAAGAGTTAGGCAACAAGATAGAGGTAGTCGGTGATGATATCTTTGTAACAAATACAAAATTTATAAAACAAGGCATCAAAGAACAAACCGCAAATGCAGCACTCATCAAACTAAATCAGATAGGCTCATTAAGTGAAACAATAGACGCAGTCCAACTATGCTCACAAAACTGCTGGAGAGCTTTTGTATCGCACCGTTCAGGCGAAACTTGTGACACATTCTTGGCTGATTTTACAGTAGCCATGGGCACAGGACATCTAAAAACTGGTTCATCCTCAAGAAGCGAAAGACTCGCAAAATACAATAGACTTTTAGAGATAGAAGATAAACTAGGAGACAACGCCAAATACTATTGGAAATAGAAGCATATGTTCCCAAGGTTAAAAACTTGGGAACACATCAGAAATTTTTATATACTAAAATACAAAGCCTCTCTATGGTGCAAAACCATCGCTGTTGTGCTTTGTTCTGGGTGGATTTGGAAACTTTCGCTCAACTCTATACCAAACTCTTCTGGACGAAGCAAATCAAATATGACCTTTGAATCACTTAGTTCCGGACATGCTGGGTATCCAAAGGAGTATCTGCAACCTGTATATGCTCTCATCTGCACATCTCTTAGAGTATGTCCCTCATTTTGGGCAATTCCCAAATCTAGCCTTATCTGTTTGTGTACAACTTCTGCTAAAGCTTCGGCAATCTCGATACTTATACCGTGAATCAAATGGTACTCTTTAAAATTTCCTTTATCATAAAGCTCTTTTTCATACTCACTAAAACGACTTCCCGCGCTTACACATGTAAATGCGACTATATCATCTCTCTCATTTGCAAAAAAATCACTCAAACACCTAAAAGGCTTTCTTTCTTGTCTCGGAAAATCCAAAGTATGCTTTATATCCTCAGGCTTCAAAGGCTCTTTGTTCACATCATTTTGAGTAAAAAATCCTCTTGATTCATCTAAGATATATAGCTTGTTTTTATCGCTCCTACATGGGTAATACCCATAGATAACAGTTGGCTCAAACAACCCTTTTTCTAAAATCTCTCTTTTTAGTCTCTCGTAAAGTGGCCACAAAACCTCATCTCTTTGCTTCTGTTTCTCCTCTTTGCTCATCCCTTTTCCACTATATCCCCAAGCTCTTGAGAACATTATCTTGTGATTTATCCACTCAAATGCTATCTTTTTTACATCAGTTTCCAAAACTCTTCTTCCCCAAAAAGGCGGAGTTGGGATCTCTATATCACGGCTTGGCATAGAGATCTCTTCAAATGGTGGCATTTTTACCTTTTTCTTCTCTTTTTTTACTACTTCCTTATCAACTTTGACTCTTCCAAAATCTGTATTAAAATCGCCCTTCTCCACTCTGCTCATCGCCTCTATGCCTTCAAAAGCATCTTTACAGTAGTAGATAGGTCCATCATAAATAGGTCGGCAATACTCCTCTATAAAGTTATCTGTCAAAGCTGCACCACCCAATAAAACAGGCACTTTCAATCCAGCAGCCTTTAGTTTCTCCAAGTTCTCTTTCATGACATTTGTGGACTTTACAAGCAATCCGCTCATGCCGATAGCATTGGCTTTATGCTCATCATAACTCTTTATAAAATTATCAATATCTACCTTTATACCAAGGTTTATGACTTTAAAACCATTGTTTGAAAGGATGATATCCACTAGATTTTTACCTACATCATGAACATCTCCCTTAACAGTCCCTATGACAAGAGTCGTCTCGCTCTCTTTATCTATCTTTGGAAGATATGGATTTAGATAGTCCACACTTGCTTTCATCACTTCAGCGGACTGCAAGACAAATGGCAGTTGCATCTGTCCACTTCCAAAAAGTTCCCCTACAACTTTCATGGCATCTATCAAGATTTTATTTACTATCACTTCTGGGGCAATCTCATCTTTTACTCGCTCAAGCAAAGGCATCATCCTCTCTTTGTCACCATCTATGAGCAGTTTTGCTAGCTTTTCTTCGTCACTAAGCTTTTCAAATGCTTCATTTTCTTCATCTTGATTTACCTCTTTTATATCTTCAAAAAACTCTATAAATTTAAAAAGAGGATCACCGTTTTCTCTATTGTTAAAGAGCAAATCTTCACAAACTTTTCTCTGTTCATCATTTATCTTGTGCATTGGAATCGTATTTTTGACATTTACGATAGCCATGCTAAGCCCTGCTTGCACACAATGATATAAAAATACTGAGTTTAGATACTCTCTGGCATTTTTTGCTAAACCAAAAGAGATGTTTGAAACGCCAAGCACAAATCCCACTTCAGGGTGCATTTGATGGAACTCTTTTATAGCTTCTATAACATCAATCGCCGCTGTAAAATACTCCTCATCGCCACTTCCAACAGTAAAAGTCAGCAAATCAAAAACCAAATCCCTAGGATCAATATGATGTTTTTGCGTAGCTAACTCATAAATCCTCTGTGCAATTCTGACTTTGTCATCTTTCGTTTTTGCCATCCCAACTTCGTCTAT
>JALSKH010000185.1 GCA_026988975.1 Campylobacteraceae bacterium | reverse complement strand
TCAATTTAACTTTCCAAAATATGTCTAGTAAATGTTGTATTATTTTAAAAACAGAAGGAACAAGATGAAGAAGATAGATATAAAACTGGATAAATCACAAATCAAAACAAGAGTTACTTGGGGGTTTAATCCGATACAGAGAGTTGTAAAAAGTAAAAAAATATACAATAGAAAAAGAGCCAAAGCGGAGGTTCATTGGTCTTGAAACGGATGTTTTTACTCTTTTCTCACAACTTAACACCTTTGCAAAAAATGGATGCTAAAAATTCTCTACATGTAGAGAATTTTGTGATACTGCCTGAGTATTTACAAAAGTTGTGGAGTGATATACCTGCGGAGTTATCGGACTTAAAAGAGTACCTTGCTCCTTTGAAAAAATACATCAGCAAAAAGGCAAAAGCAAATGATGTGATTCTCGTGCAAGGTGATTTTGCAGGGGTTTATGAGATGGTTAGTTTTATCAAAAGTTTAGGTTTAAAAGCAGTTCACTCAACTACAAAAAGAGAAGTAAGCGAAGTTACAGATGGAGATGTAGTTAAAAAGAGCAGCATATTTAAACATATTTGCTACAGGGAGTACTAAAGTGTCACAAATAAATACAATAAAAAAGTATGCGATAATTTTAGAAGAGTTCACGAAGAGAGTCGATAGAACGCTAACTAGCTATGATGTTGTTTTGCTAGATGAGTTAGGCATCAGTCAAAAGCAGCTAGGAAGACTTTTGGACGAGTTATCTAGCGAATTTGACAATATCATCACACTTGTAGGCAAAAAAAGAAAAACATACAAACTCATCCAACCTATCGATCTGTTTGTGCAAACTATGGAAAATTCTCAAGAGATAGGATGGTTTTTCAATATGGCTACAGAAGCCGACCCACTTATCTTCAAAGAGTTGGAAAATTATACAAATAAAAATAAAAATATATACCAGTTTAAAAATTCTCCATTTGAAGACATAACCTCTCTTGAGTCAAAACAAGTTTTCAAAAGAGTAAAAAGTGCAGTAGAAAACCACGAATACAGAGATATAAAGTTCTCATATGAACAAGAGTGGCAAAGAAATCTACGATGTTTGAAGCTTGTATTTATGGATAACAACTGGTATGTAGCGTTTGTAGATGAAAAAGATGCTTTAAAGTTTGGTAGAATTTCATTTATCCAAGAGGTCAGCTACTCAAAAAACAGAACAGCTTTTCAAATTTACCCTCTTCAAAAGCAGATGGATTTCTTGGAAAATAGTATGCAAAATTCAATGACTCTCTACGATACTGAGCAAAAAACAGCAACACTAAAAGCAAAAAAAGAGATAGCTAGGTATTTTCAAAAGGGGATGAAAAAATTTCTCTCTTCTCAAGAGTTTGGGAAGGAGCTGAAGAATGGAGATATTGTTTTTACTGTTGATTATACGCAAGAGTTGGAAATTCTGCCTTTGGTGCAAAGATGGTTACCTGGCATAGAGATTCTCTCTCCAGATTCGCTAAAAACTGCATATAAAGAAAAACTCAAAAAAGCCCTTTTGTAAGGGCTTCTTTGCTAGTGTGAAAGTATCTGAGATAAAAATAGCTTCAATCTATCTGATTGAGGATTTTCAAAGAACTCTTCAGGGGTATTTTCTTCTATGATTTGACCCGCTTCCATAAATATAACTCTATCTGCTACTTTTTTTGCAAAGCCCATTTCATGGGTTACGCAGACCATTGTCCTGTGCTCTTGTGCAAGTTCGATCATAACATCTAAAACTTCAGATATCATCTCTGGATCAAGTGCACTTGTTGGCTCATCAAAGAGCATTATAGAAGGGTTTTTACAAAGACTTCTGGCTATCGCAACCCTTTGTTGCTGTCCACCACTTAGTTGATTTGGGTATTTCTTTGCTTGATCTGCGATGCCAACTCTCTCTAGGTACTCCATGGCAGTTGCTATAGCCTCTTTTTTAGGTGTGTTTTTTACCCAAATTGGAGCTAAAGTTAGATTATCTACGATAGTAAGGTGAGGAAATAGGTTGAAATGTTGAAACACCATAGCTACATCTTCCCTAACTGCCTTAATCTTTTTTACATCTTCACTCAACTCTATATCATTTACAACAATTTTACCCTCTTGAAATTGTTCAAGATAGTTGATGCATCTGATAAGCGTTGATTTGCCACTTCCACTTGGTCCTGCTACAACTATAATCTCGCCTTTTTTAACATTTAAATTTATATCTTTTAGAACATGAAAATCCCCGTACCATTTATTTAGATTTCTTATCTCTATAACATCATTTTTATTTTCCATCTTTTTCCCTATTTTAAATTAGTGTTAAATCTCTTCTCGAGAGATTTACTGTAAACTGACATACTATAACAAAATACCCAGAAAATTATAGTTACAAATACATAACCTTCAGTTTCAAATCCAAGCCAATGCGAGTCACTACCAGTAAGTTGCACCATTGCAAGCAGATCAAACAAGCCTATGATTAACACCAAAGTTGTATCTTGGAAAAGCGCTATAAAAGAGCCTACCAGATTGGGAATTGCAACTTTTAAAGCCTGTGGCAATATAACCAACAACATTTTTTGCCAATACGAAAGTCCTACTGCATCTGCTGCTTCATACTGACCTTTTGGTATCGCTTGAAGACCGCCTCGAATAATTTCAGCTATATAAGCTGCTTGAAAAAATGTTATCCCTATGAGTGCTCGCAATAGCTTATCAAAAGTTACGCCCTCAGGAAAAAAGAGAGGCAAAATAACAGACGACATAAACAAAATCGTAATCAAAGGCACACCCCTGATAAACTCGATATATGTAACACTTACGCTTCTTATGATAGGAAGACTGGAGGCTCTGCCAAAGGCAAATAGTATGCCAATAGGAAAAGAACCAACTATACCAACTGCAGATATGACGATAGTCAACATCAAACCACCCCACTTATTGGTATCTATCTCGGGCAATCCAAAATAACCGCCTCGTATGAGTATAAACGCTACTATAAAATAGAGTGTTGCTATTGTAATTTTAAATCCATTTGATTTTAAAAACTTAAATGCGGCTATAACTACGAAAAATAGAAGATAGACTAAATTTACCCTCCATCTCTCTGCTTCAGGATAAAATCCATACATAAACATACTAAGTTTGGCTCTGACAAAAATCCAGCAAGCCCCATCTCCCGTACAATCAGCTCTCGTATGACCTACAAAATTTGCATCAATTATAGACCATTTGATAAATGGTGGAATTACCCAGAGCAAGAGTGCAATACCAAGAACAGTCATAGCACTATTTAACGGCGATGAGAAAAGATTGTCTCTAAGCCAGTGCAAAATACCTTTTGACCCTGATGGTGCTTCTCTGGTTTCTACTTTTTTATAAACAGCCATTTTTATCTTTCCTTAATTTTCATTTTAAAGTTAATCCAATTCAACAGTGCCGATACGCCTAGACTAATAACAAGATATACTAACATAGTCATAGAGATTATCTCTATGGCTTGACCAACTTGATTTAGTGATGTTCCAGCAAATACAGTTACAAGTTCTGGGTATCCTATAGCAGTAGCCAAAGATGAGTTCTTTACTATATTTAGATACTGATTTATTGTTGGTGGTATTGCAATCCTGATAGCTTGAGGCAGAACAACAAGCTTAAGTGATTGATAACCTGACAATCCTATGGATGCAGCTGCCTCTTTTTGCCCTTTGCTCACCGCCTCTATACCACTTCTTACGGCTTCAGCTATAAAAGTTGCAGTATAAATAGTCAAAGCAAAAGTTAGAGCTAAAAATTCAGGATAAAAGACTTTTCCCCCCCGAAAATTAAAACCTCTAAGGTGCGGATACGAGAGATTCATATCTGCTCCTCCTATAAAAAAAGCAACTATAGGCATTATGATTAACAAACCGATCCCTGTAAGTAAAACGGGAAACTCCTGCCCTGTCTCTTCATGTCTTTTATTTGACCATCTATTTAAGAAAAAGATTATGGTAAGTGCTAAAAAAACTGCGACTATCACAGAGATAGTTGTAGAGTTAAGTGCTGGTCGCGGTACATAAAAACCACGATTATTTATAAATATAGAACCAAAAATCTCTATACTTTTTCGTGGACTTGGAAGCGTCGCTAACACAACATTATACCAAAACAGTATCTGCAAGAGTATAGGAATATTTCTAAATATGTCTATATATATAGAGGATAACTTTGCTATAAGCCAGTTATTAGAGAGTCTTAAAACTCCTATTATTAATCCTAATATGCTTGAAAGTATTATCACTACGCCAGAGATTATGAGCGTATTTAATAATCCAACTTCAAATACTCTCCAATATGTGTATGTCTCGTTATATGCTATAGGTGTATCATTTATAGCAAAACCTGAAGTCCCTGTCAGAAAGTCAAAACCAGTTCTTATGCCTCTTTGTTCTATATTGTGTACAGTATTTGTGCCAATATACCACAAAAATGCAACTAAACCAATGACCGTGAGCAACTGAAAAAGGATTCCTCTTACTTTTCTATCTCTCAAAAGTGCAAACATTTAATTCCTTTGTTTTTTAGTAGAGTAGGGCAGGCAAGTGCCTACCCAATTTTAAGTAAAAGTAGTTTTTATCTAAATGGAGGAGAGTACTGTAATCCACCTTTTGTCCAAAGAGCATTTAAGCCTCTTTTGATTTTAAGAGGTGATCCCATACCGACTGTTCTCTCAAATACTTCACCATAGTTACCAACTTGTTTGATGATATTGTAAGCAAAGTCTTTGCTAAGACCAAGATTTGAACCTAGTTTACCTTCAACACCAAGTATTCTTTTTATAGTTGGGTTGCTAGATTTTAGCATACTATCAACATTTTTACTTGTGATTCCAGCTTCTTCAGCTGCTACCATTGCATTATAAGACCATTTTACGATGTTAAACCATTTGTCGTCACCTTGTCTAACAACAGGTCCCAAAGGCTCTTTTGAGATGATTTCAGGAAGAACAGCCGATCCGCTAGGATTTTTCAACTTAATTCTCAGTGAATATAATTGAGATGAATCAGAAGTGATAACATCACATCTACCACTCTCATAACCTTTAAGAACTTGGTCGTTTGAATCATAAGCAACTAGTTTATATTTCATGCCATTTTTTCTAAAATAGTCTGCTAGATTTAGCTCTGTAGTTGTTCCTGATTGAACACAAACTGCAGCACCATCTAACTCTTTTGCACTCTTAACACCCAAAGATGTATGAACAAGAAAACCTTGGCCATCATAAAAGTTCACACCAGCAAAATTTAGTCCAAGTGATGCATCTCTAGTCTCTGTCCAAGTTGTATTTCTTGAAAGAAGATCAATCTCTCCACTTTGAAGTGCTGTAAATCTCTCTTTAGCATTCAATGAAGTAAATTTAACTTTTGTAGAATCTCCAAGAACTGCAGCAGCAACTGCTCTACAAACTTCTATATCTATACCAGTCCAGTGTCCTTTTGAATCTGCTGAAGCAAATCCAGGTAGTCCAGAGTTAATTCCACATTTGAGGTAACCTTGTGCCTTTGTGTCACTTAGTGTGTCTGCATTTAAAACTGATGCGCTTAGTCCGATAACTGCTATAGCAGCCATTGAAATTTTAGCAATCTTTGATTTCATATGAATCCTTTAAAAAAATTTGAAGATTTAACAATAGCACTTTAAAGCATCTTGATTAAAATCAACATGCACCCATTATACATTTTTAAAATTAAGATTTAATTTAAATTTTTAATAAATTATAAAAAATTTCATATTTGTTTCATATTGTTACAGTTTATCTTAGAAATATTATATTTTTTTATATCTTGAGTCTAAAGTAAAAAAGACAAGAGCTATCCAAATAAAAGAAAAAGTTATAAGTTTTTTACTGTCAAATGGCTCATCATAAACAAACACCCCAAGCAAAAAGGCTATCGTAGGACCAAAATACTGTAAAAATCCAAGTTTTACCAAAGAGACTCTAGTCGCTGCTGCATTGAACCACAAAAGAGGTATAACTGTGATCAAGCCGGCACAAATAAGTAAAAAAGATAGATAATTTAGCGGAAAAACGAAAGAGTTTTGAGAGGTTTCGACTAAATAGATAAAATATATGATAGCAAAAGGTGTCATTATGAGAGTCTCGATGTAGAGTCCCGCAACTGATGGAAGCGATATTTTTTTTCTAAACATACCGTAAAACCCAAATGAGAGCGCAAGAGATATTGATACCAAAGGCACTGAACCAAAGGAGATGATTTCATTCAATATAGCAAAAATTGCAAAAACAATAGCGATTTTTTGGAATTTTGTAGGTTTTTCACTAAAAAATATAACTCCTAAAATCACATTGACTATGGGATTTATATAGTAACCAAGACTTGCTTCTGTGATTTTGTTATTTGAAATCGCCCATATAAATATAAGCCAATTTGATGATACCAACACTGAAGTCAAGAAGAGGATTTTCATCTTGGATTTATCTCTTAGTATATCCTTGAGTATGCAAAATTGTTTTGTCAAAAAGATTAAAATTGTTAGAAAAATTACTGACCACACAATCCTATGCACAAGTATCTCGGTTGGAGATACAGATTTTACCATTTTAAAATATATTGGCACTAAACCCCAAAATACAAATGCTAAAATAGCATAGACAATGCCTTTTTTCTCTTCTGTAAAGTTTTTCAAAAAAATCCCTAAAATGTAAAGTTAGTGATTTTACAACTATTTTCTTAAATTTAAAGAAAAAAAATAGTATAATCCCTAAATTTTATAAATTAAGGTACAAAAATAATGAATTCATGGAACAAATCTTCTTGGAGAAATTTTAAGATAAAACAACAGCCAACTTATCCAGATATAGAAAAATTAAAAGAGACAGAGAAGCAAATAAGCAACTTCCCACCACTTGTATTTGCCGGTGAAGTCAGAAAACTCAAAAACGAGTTAGCCAATGTTTGCAATGGAAAAGCATTTTTACTACAAGGCGGTGATTGTGCTGAAAGTTTTGCAGAGTTTAATGCCGACAACATAAGAGATATGTTTAAAGTTATGATGCAAATGGCAGTGGTTCTTACTTTTGCAGGAGGTTGTCCTGTTGTAAAAGTTGGCAGACTCGCTGGGCAATTTGCAAAGCCAAGATCAAGTGATTTTGAAGAGAAAGATGGCAAAAAACTTCCAAGCTATAGAGGCGATATAGTAAATGGGAATGAATTTAGTGAAGAGGCAAGGGTTCCAAATCCTGATAGAATGGTAAAAGCATACAACCAATCTTCAGCCACCATGAATCTTCTGCGTGCATTTGCTAGAGGTGGACTTGCAGATCTTCATAAGGTACATAAGTGGAATCTAGGTTTCGTAAAAGAGAATGAACTAGGAGAAAAATACCAAGATTTAGCCAATAAAATCACAGAAACTCTTGAGTTTATGGAGGCTTGCGGCATCACTTCTCAAAATACACCTATGATAAATGAAACTATCCTATACACATCGCATGAAGCCCTTTTGCTAAACTATGAAGAGGCACTAACTAGAGAAGACAGCATAAATGGTGATATATTGGATTGTTCTGCTCATATGCTCTGGATTGGGGATAGGACAAGGGGTGTCGATGAAGCACATGTAGAGTTTTTAAGAGGTGTTATAAATCCAATAGGCATAAAAGCAGGTCCAACTATGAGAGAAAGTGATCTTCTTACTCTGATAGAAAAACTAAATCCGCAAAATGAAGCTGGAAAGATTAACATAATAGTAAGAATGGGTGCAGATAAGATAGAGTCTGAATTCCCAAGACTTTTAAGAGCTGTTAAAAATGCTGGTAAAAATGTCATATGGAGTATAGATCCAATGCATGGAAATACCGTAAAAGCCTCAAATAACTATAAAACAAGAGCATTTGACCAAATCCTAAAAGAGGTAAAAGGATTTTTCAAAGCTCATGAACAAGAGGGAACATTTCCAGGAGGTGTTCACTTAGAGATGACAGGGCAGGATGTAACCGAGTGTATAGGTGGAACAAAAGAGATAACAGAAGAGAATCTATGTTCAAGATATAACACTCACTGTGATCCAAGGCTAAATGCAAATCAAGCACTTGAATTGGCATTTTTAATAGCAGAGTCTCTAAAAGAGGCAAAAGACAGAATGAAAAATAGCTAGAGAAATTTTATGAATAAAACAGTACCAAAGAGCGTATCTTTAACCCTAAAAATTTTGATACTCTCTTTTATAATATCTCTCATTTTGATAGTTAACTCCTATTTTCACATATTGCCGATATCTCAATCGGCAACATATATAGCACTATTGCCACTTTTCGCCTTATGTGTAAATCTTGGCTTTAGCATGCTTCGGTACTTCACAGGTTTTCTGAAAAAAGGCATAGTATTTTATCTTTTTCAGTGGACTTTTACAATCATACTTCCAGTGTTATTTATATCTCTAATAGAACTATCTATACAAAAAATCATAATGAGAAGTGTAGTATCGCAGCTCTCTCCTATCATAAGATACATAGATAGCTACCAAGAAAAAAATGGCTCATTACCGCCAAAACTAGGCATGAAGATAAATGCAGATAATCTCTCATACTATCACAATAAAAAAGCATATATGTTAAAAACTGAAGTTACATCTGTAGATAAAAAAGGTGAGACTATCTTCTATGACTCCAGAACAAGACATTGGTATAGATTTCATCAAAATCAATTTGATTATTTTAAAAACAAAAAAGTGATGCCACCAAATATTAAAAGTTATATTTGGTTTATGAAAAATACAAAATAAATCAGTCTAGCCTTATAATCTTATCACTGCACCAAGAGGCTAGATCTTCATCGTGGGTTATGAGTAGTATTCCTGTTCTATCTAAAAATCTAAGCAGGAGTTTCATCACTTCTAGTTGGGTTATATTGTCTAGTGCACTTGTTGGTTCATCTGCTAGTATGAGGTCTGGCTTCATTAAAATTGAACGCAAGATAGAACATCTTTGCAGTTGTCCACCACTTAGTAGGTGTGGTCTATTTTGAAGTAGTTTGACATCTAAATTCAACTCTTGACAAAGCTCCTTATGTCCCTCTAGCGAAGTAGTGTCTCTTATCTGGTCAATTATCTTATAAGTTGGATGAAAAGAGGTGTAAGGATCTTGAAATATCTGTGAAATTTTACCAACGCTTATAGCTCCTTTTTGAGGCTTTAAGTTTTTGCTGATAAGCTCAAAAAGTGTACTTTTTCCACTTCCGCTAGGACCTACTATACAGACAACTTCCCCAAGCTCTACATGTAGAGAAAAATTATCATATATCTTGCGCTTACCATCATAAGAAAATGTCAAGTTATCTATATCTAATATGCTCACTCTCGGATATTACCATTTCCATAGATTTTATATTTATAGGTTGTAAGGTCATTTATACCCATCGGTCCTCTGGCATGGATTTTGTTCGTGCTTATGCCTACTTCTGCTCCAAAACCAAACTCTGCTCCATCAGTAAATCTTGTACTAGAGTTTACATATACACAAGCTGAGTCAACTTCGTCCAAAAACTTTTGTGCATTTGAATAATTTTCACTAAGAATTGAGTCTGAATGACCCGAACCGTAGGTGTTTATGTGTAAAATAGCATCTTCAACACTATCCACTACTTTTATGGAGAGTCTGTTTTCTAAATACTCTGTATAAAAATCTTCCTGCGTAGCTAACTCTATCTTTATCACTTCTCTCGTTTTTTCACATCCCACAAGTTTAGTTCCCTGTTTTT
>JALSKH010000184.1 GCA_026988975.1 Campylobacteraceae bacterium | reverse complement strand
GACTTTAACCCAAGAGGTAATGTGCACACTGTCATAGAGATAGATAGCACAAAAAACTAACCTCTCTTATGAAAAGTATGTCAATATGACATATTTTTAACCTTCAACACAAAAATATACTATCATACGCTATCTCAATACAAAGGACAGTGATGATAGATTTTTCTGAAGTGATGCAAAGAATAAAAACCCTTCTCTCTTCCAAAATAAAAAAAGACAAGATACTCGATAAAGATATCGCTTTAGCACTTGACATAGACCCCCAGAACTTTGCTGTGATTAAACGTAGACAACGTATACCCTTTGAGGCAATAGCCTATTTCTCCAAAAAGCATAAAATTAGTATGAATTGGATTCTTTTTGCACAAAAGCCAAAAAATTTGACCTAAAAAAAATTTGGTGCTATAATCTAAATGTACGAAATCATATTAAAGGAAGAATTATGGGAAAAAGAGATGATAAAATAGCGCAATATACTGCTGAAGCAAAAAAATTAGGCTTAAGTATTTCTGCTGATTTAATCGAAAAAGTGACTGTTGGTCTTGGACCATCTATTTACAAAAAAGACTCTGAAACGATTGCTTGTGGTCAAGCCTCAGAACTTGAGACAGTAAGAAAAAACTTTTTGCAGAAAAAACTAGGTCTTACAGAAGATGATGCCACACTGGATGCGGCCATTAAAAAAGTATGTGAAACGATGGGAACATCCAATCGCAACAAATACAGAGCACTCTTTTACGCACTCTTAGCTAAAGAGTTTAAAAAAGAATCTGTCTACGCATAAGTAAACAGGCGTTATATCTTTATAAACAAGATATAACGTTTCTCTTCATCATTTTTACCAAATCCCACTATCTCCATATTATTATACTGTGCATTTACGTCCATTTTAAGCGCATACATCATCGCATCCATATCAAGTATCGAAAGAGAAGGGATAATCTCTCCTATAGTGAGTTGTGACTCACTACCATCTATTTCAAAACATAACTCTTTGGCTATTTTATCTATATGATACACATTCAATGCTGCTTCCCCTGCATAGATAAGTTTTGAACTATCATTGGCATCTGTTTTAAGTAACCCAGCTGTTACACTATATGCTTCATGATTCCCTATCTGTTCACGTACGTCTTCTATCAAGTCTATAATGTATTTCATTAGTCTTCCTTGTTTGATTTAAATACTATTGTATGCTAATTTAAAATTAAAATAGAATAATATTTTACTTCACGTAATAGAAAATTTCGGAGTTAATTTGCTGTAGATTTGATTGAACGAGTTTTGTGTAGTGAGAGAGCTTACT
>JALSKH010000183.1 GCA_026988975.1 Campylobacteraceae bacterium | reverse complement strand
CTATATGTTCGTCTGTCGTGAAATGATTGTCTTTCAATGCTTTTTGCATACTTGCTTTAGAAAAAAGATTCATACTTATCATAGCCAACCATCTAGGTTGTGTCTCAAAATAACATTTTACAAAAGTGTCAATAGTGCTAAATCTTTTTACATCAACATCTGTAGTAAAACAGTCGCTATAGTCTATATGTTCTAGTGCAGAACTTACGAGTATATTGTTGGGTAAAGGTATTTTTTTCAAGGTATTTTCCTATATAGTATCATAGCATACAGTATAAGACCCCACTCCAAGACAAGTCCAGGTAAAACAATCACAGTAAAAGGTTTTATTCCGAACATTTCTAACTCTACAGGGTACACCAGTTCCAAGATTACTCTTGCTGTCCATAAAAGTGCTTGTATAATCATGTAAAAATAGAGTATCTTCCCCAACTCTTTTGTTTTTTTAGATAACAATATAGTGCTTGCACCAAATGCAATTAGTAGTATGCCGACTGCGTAAGTCACAAGCAGTAGATAGTTCATCTCTATGTTTGGTAAAAGTAAAAAAGATTCAGATTTGGTAAAAAATAATGGCATAAAAAAGTGTAGTAGTCCCACTAATATTTGGATAGATCCAATAATCAAGAGAAGTTTCTTCATATTAGTCCTTTCATCAGCTCTTTCACACCCTCAGTCTCTATCTTTGCACCCATCTTCTCAAAAAGAGCATAGTACCCAACCAAAGTTCTGTCTAAAAATATGTACTCTTCATGAACTTGATGCACAACGTTGTTTTGTTTTTTTTGTATTTCTATAGCACCATCGAAACCTCGTTTAGAGAAGTTATTGTGAACTTTAAAATCATAGCTGTCTCCCATGAGAGGTTCCATGTATAGATTGATTAGGGGCTTGATGATTTCTTGATAAAAATGGAGCATTTTCTCCGAAGTATCCTGTTTTATCATACCCAAATGATAGTAGTGAGCGACTAGCTTTTCATCGGATACTTTGTTTAAAATGTCTAAGAGCAATGCATTGTAATCTTGTAAAAAATCTTCATCTATTTTCTTTACACAACCAAAGTCAATAAGACCTAACTTGCCCCCTTCCATGAAAAGAAAATTTCCAGGGTTGGGGTCTGCATGTAAGCATCTTAGTTTATAAAGTGAATAGAAATAACTGTCAAATATCATTTGTGCATAATTATTTTTACTTTCTTGACTAGGTTCAGAGAGCATGTAAGTTTCAAAATCTATGCCCTCAAGGAATGATGATGTAAGTAATTTATCAGTAGACAATGTATGGTATATTTTAGGAATAACAATATTTT
>JALSKH010000182.1 GCA_026988975.1 Campylobacteraceae bacterium | reverse complement strand
CACCAAAAGCAATAATATTTTTCCAACCATCTTTCCAAGTCTTTCGCTTCCCGTTAAATATTTTTTCAATTTGCAAAGGAACAGGGAAAACACCATCTTCATTGGCAAGCACATCTTCCTTTCGCATTTTACCGCCATAAACTAACTCATATTCCTTTTGCTTTGCAGGAAAGAGTTTGTATTTATAGTCGTCAGGGATATTTTCTCCCTTTTGCAATCTTTTTATTATATCCTCAATTTCATATTTTGATAGTTCCATCATCTCTCCAATTTATTTAAAACTTCAATCGCATCTATATCAAACTTTGAAAAAGCAAACCATTTTTTACCTAAATCTTTTAAACTTGCTCCAAAATGGTAAATATCTTTATCATCGATAATTAAAAATCTATCATGAGCAGATTGAAATTGTTTAATCTCGATAGGTTTATATTGAGAATTATACTTTTTTAAATCTAATTTTAGTCGTTTTGAAATCTCTTTAGTGTAAATAGTAACTTCTATTTTTTGATTTTTACTAAAAAGGGTTAATATTGTTTCATCGATGTAGTTATCTATCAAAACAATAGATTTGTTAGCATTTTTTATCAAGCTTGACACAAATAGATATGCATCAAACATCTGCCCATCAAAAAATATACCTTGTTTTGGCTGTATATCTTTGCTTTCAATAATTTTAAATATTTTTTCAAAATTTTCATCATGCTTTAAAAGTTTTTTGTCAAGATATTCTACTTTTTTAAACAACTCTGCATTTGTAGAGAGAAATTTTCTCATCTGAACAAATGCCCTAAAGATACTAATGTTAATCTCTATAGCTACTTTACTTGTCAATACAGATGAAAGCATCGATACACCTTGTTCAGTAAAAGCAAATGGTTTTGCCCCACCTAAGTGTTGTTTTGATGGTATCACAGATTGTGATACCATAGTGTCAATCTCCTCTTTTGTAAGTTCAAATAAAAAATCATCTGGAAATCGTTCAATATTTCTTTTAACAGCCTGTTTTAAAGCTCTTGTTTCAACTTGATAAAGTTCAGCTAAATCTCTATCAAGCATCACCTGCTGATCTCTTAAAGTGAAAATCTTATTTTGGATAGTTTTAAGATTAATGGTTATCTCTTTCATATTTATAGAAGTCCTTCACTTTGAAAACTAAAATGTTCATTTTTGGTTACAATTATATGATCAATCACTTGTATTCCTAAAAGTTTTGCCCCATCACAAAGTTGCTTTGTAATTTTTTTGTCTGTTTTAGACGGTTCAACATCATTTTCAGGATGATTATGCACAAAAATAATTCCTGCTGCTCTGTCCGTCAAAGCATCAGAAAAAATCTCTCTCGGATGTACAACACTATAATTAATAGTTCCTTTAAAAACAGTTCTTTTCTCAATCACATTGGATGCCCCTGTTAATGTAACTGTAACAAAATGCTCCTGTTTCTTGTTTCGTATATCTGATACCAAAGCTAAGACATCATTAGTATTGTTAATTTTTAGTTCAGGTTTTAAAAGATAGCGTTTAGCCAATTCAAATGATGCTAAAATTTGTCCTGCTCTTGCCTTTCCAACACCTTGAATTTTTTCTAATTTTTCAAGGGTTAGATTTTCTCTCTCTTTCTCAATCAGTTTCAAAATATCAGTTGCCAAAACTGTTACATCTCTCCCTTTAATTCCTTTTCCCAGAATTACCATCAAGAGTTCTTTGCTATTCAAAGCTTCTATGCCTTTTGTGGCAAGTTTTTCTCTTGGTTTATCATTTTCTTGCAATTCTGTTATTTTTTTCATGGTTTCCCTATTTGTTTTTTCTGCATTTAACGATTGTCTTGAGAAATATTTGAGCCACAGTGTTAAATATTTCTCTCCAAGGAGACCGTAAAAGAACCTAGCCTCCAAGCAATATAGAACATCATACCAAAATAATCCTAAAAAAATAGGAAATTTATCTCTTTAAAACTATAGGTATAGTATAATAAACTACTATATAAAAGGATGATTTATGAGGTATTTTCTCTTTTTTCTATCACTTAGTATCTCACTTTTTGCAAAAGATTTAGATGCGACATATAGGGTGAGTTTTGGTATATTTGGTGAGATTGGGATAGCAAAAACAACTCTACATGTAGAGGGTAAAAGATACAAGATAACTGTCCATGCGAAATCTACTGGTTTTGCAGCTTTTATCAGTGGTGATCGAGAAGAGTTTTATGAGAGTAGAGGCAAGATTGAAGACGGAATGTTAGTGCCGGATAGATATGAAAAAATCACACAAAAAAATGTAAACGAGAGTGATGCTTTTAGTGATGAAAACAGAGTTATTTTAAAAAAATATGTAAAGATTTACACCTTTAATCACAAACTTCACAAAATAGAGGCAAAAAAGATAAAGAGTAGAGGAAAACAGAAGAGTAGAAGTATAGAAAAAGTAAAGTTTTATGCTAAAAACGACATCTTGAGTCTCTTTTTCAATTTTAAAAGGCTTTTTCCACAACTAGAGATCAAGAAAAAGCAGACTCTTCATGCGGTAGGAGCTGATAAAAAAACAGGAAAGATAGTGCTGCTTCCTTTGGATAAAACAGAGTTTGCAAAACTTATAGATGGAGAATTTAGAGGTATGAAATTTTTAAAAGTGATACTAAATGACAAGATATTTTCTTCCAAAAAAGGGGAGTTGTATCTAGCGCTAGATAAAAATGGGTTATGCGAAAAAGCCGTACTCAAAGATGTCATACTTTTTGGAGATATAAGAGGAGAGCTGATTGAAAAAAATTATTAAAGGGATTGATCAAGGCGTTTTATATATGCTGTTAGCATCGCTATTTTTTGCTATAGTTGGAGCATTTGCAAAGATATTATCTCGCGAAATGCCCTCTGTTGAGGTTGTCTTTTTTAGAAATCTTATCAGTTTGCTTTTTGTAGTTTCCACGATATACAAGTATCCTATAAAGCAAAGTGGAGGGAAGCCGTGGCTACTCTTTTTTCGCGGACTCATGGGACTTTTGGGGGTTTTGGCATTTTTTTACAATATCGCGCACATTTCACTAGCTGATGCCATGACATTTTCAAGAACTTCGCCTATATGGACAGCCATCTTTGCATATATGTTTTTAGGAGAGAGGATAAATAAAAAGGGTTGGGTTGCTATTTTTATAGGCTTTGTTGGTGTTGTGATGATTATGAAACCAAATGGTTTGACATTTAGCAAAACTGACTTCATAGGTTTAGCAAGTGGAGTCTTAGCGGCACTAGCCTATACAAGTGTAAGAGAACTTAGAAAATACTATGATGCTAGAATCATAGTCATATCGTTTATGTTTATGGGCTCACTTTTTCCGGCTATATTTATGTGGATTTCAAATTTTTACCAATTTCCAAGTTTGGATTTTATAAGTGCAAAATTTATACTTCCAGGTGGAATTTCATGGCTATATATAGTTGGTCTTGGAGGATTTGCAGCACTTGCACAGATATTTATGACAAAAGCATACGGAACAACAAAAGCAGGCATAGTAGGGGCTAGTAGCTATGCAGTTATACTCTTCTCTATCTTCGTTGGAGTATCACTAGGAGACGCTTTACCTGATTTTATAGGAGCTTTTGGTATACTATTAGTCATAATCGGCGGAATATTAGTTTCAAAGGGATAAAATGATTTTAATCGGTTTGGCCATGGATAATAAAAATTAGGATTTTAGATTGCCAACCTTATTAAATAAAAATGGTTTTAAATTTTTCTTTTATGCAAATGAGCATGAGCCCAAGCATATTCATGTTATGAAAAGTAATGGCTTTGCTAAAGTAGAATTAAAAACCCTCTTGGTGGTTCAAAACTATTTTAAGCCTAAAGATTTAAAGTTAGCGATAGAAATCATAAAAGAAAATCAAGAGAGATTTGAAAGGATTTGGGATGAATGGTTTAATTAAAGGTAAAGAGGTGCATTTCGATGATGAATATCTTCATGTTAAATTAGAAGACGATAGAATCATATCAACCCCGATAGATTGGTATGAGCCATTGAAAAAAGCCACGATGTCACAATTAAAAGACTATAAATTTATATGCCTAAATAGTGGCATAGAGTGGGAATCGATCGATTATCATTTAAATATAGAAAGTATGTTAGAAGCTTCGCTTTCAAAAGTAGCTTAAGCAAAGGGATAAAATGATTTTAATAGCAGGACCATGTTCCATAGAGAGTAGAGATCTACTCTTTAGTGTAGCAGAAAAATTGACAAAGTATAACGAAGACAAGAGTATAGATTTTTATTTTAAATCTAGCTTTGATAAGGCAAATCGAACAAGTCTTAGTAGTTTTAGAGGACCAGGTCTTCAAGAGGGATTAAAACTTCTTGATGAAGTCAAAAAAGAGTTTGGGTTTAAGATTTTGACGGATGTCCATGAGAGTTATCAGCCAAAGGTTGTCTCAGAAGTGGCAGATGTTTTGCAGATACCCGCTTTTTTATGTCGTCAAACCGACTTGTTAGTGGCAAGTGCAAAAACAGATGCAGTTGTAAATATCAAAAAAGGGCAGTTCTTAAATCCAGCCGATATGAGATATTCTGTGAAAAAAGTATTGGAAACAAGGGGAGTAAGCAAAGAGGGCAAAGAGGTCGCTCGTGAAAATGGAGTATGGCTTACCGAGAGAGGAAGTACATTTGGGTATGGAAATTTAGTAGTCGATATGCGAAGTTTTCTCATTATGAGTGAGTTTGCACCTGTCATTTTTGATGCTACACACTCCGTGCAGATGCCTGGAATGGCGGGAGGAAGCAGTGGAGGCAAAAGAGAGTTTGTGGCACCGCTTTCAAGAGCAGCGGCAGCTGTAGGAGTAGATGGATTTTTCTTTGAAACACATACAAATCCAGATGGCGCACTATGCGATGGACCAAATATGCTGACTCTGCAACAGTTGGATGATGCTATAAATGATATAAAAAAGATAACAAAAAGCTTAAGAGAAGGATAAAAAATGAATATAATAGAGGGACAATTAAGACTAGACGGTAGTGAAAAAGTTGCTATCATCAATGCTAGATTTAATCACATCATAACAGATAGATTGGTCGAGGGAGCAAAAGATGCTTTTTTAAGACATGGAGGAGATGAAAAAAATCTTGATTTGATTTTAGTTCCGGGCGCATTTGAGATACCATTTGCATTAGATAAAGCCTTGGCAAGCGGCAGATATGATGCTGTTTGCTGTGTTGGTGCTGTTATCAGAGGCAGTACTCCTCATTTTGATTATGTCTCGGCTGAGGCTACCAAAGGTATCGCAAATGTTACGCTAAAACACTCAAAACCAGTCACTTTTGGAGTATTAACAACAGATACGATAGAGCAAGCCATAGAGCGAGCAGGAAGTAAAGCTGGCAATAAAGGCTTTGAAGTGATGACAGGACTCATAGAGTTGATCAGCTTATATAAGGAGCTATAATTGGCAACTAGACATCAAGTAAGAGAGAGTATCATTGGATTGCTTTATGCCGAGGATATCGGCAATAGTGATATACAGAAGTTTGTAGATGAGATTTTTGAAGAGAAGAAGATAAGAAACAGACAAAAAGAGTTCGCACTATCCCTTTACAATGGGGTTGAAGAAAATCTAAGCCATATAGATGCTATGATTGATGAACACCTAAAAGAGTGGGATCTTAAAAGCATAGGAAATGTGGAGAGAGCGATTTTGAGACTAGCAACTTATGAGCTTCTCTTTACAGAACTTGATAGTGCTGTTATCATAAATGAAGCCATAGAGTTAGCAAAAAAACTTTGCAACGATACTGGTCCAAAGTTTATAAATGGCGTATTGGACGCTGTATATAAAGCGAAGGTTGGCTGATGGAGTTGTGTGTCGCACTTGATTTGCCGACATTTGAAGCAAATATAAATCTTGCAAGAAGCCTCAGGCATAAAAATATCTGGCTAAAAGTAGGGCTTAGGTCATACATAAGAGATGGCGAAAAAATAGTCAGTGAGATAAAAGAGATAAATCCGAATTTCAAAGTTTTTTTAGATCTAAAAATTTACGATATACCAAATACTATGGCAGATGCCGCAGAATCGATGGCAAATCTAGGTGTAGATATGTTTAATGTTCACGCTAGCAGCGGAAAAGTTGCTATGCGCGAAGTGATGAGCAGAGTCTCAGGACTCAAAAAACCACCATTGGTCTTGGCTGTGACAGCTTTGACCTCATTTGATGAAGAAAATTTTGAGTTGGTTTATGGGGATAGTATAGATAAAAAAGTAAATCAATTTGCAAAAGATGCTTATGAGAGTGGCTTGGGCGGCGTTGTTTGCTCAGTTTTAGAGAGCAAAATGATAAAATCAAATATAGATGAAAACTTTATCACACTAACTCCTGGTATCAGGCTAAACTCAGATAGTGATGACCAAAAAAGAGTAGCGACAGTAGAGTTTGCAAAAGAGCAAAATTCAGACATTATAGTGGTAGGAAGACCCATATATAATTCAAAAGAGCCATTGAAAGTGGTAGAAGAAATCATAAAAAGGATGCAGTAATGAAGAAGTTTTTCATAGGAGTAGTTGCACTATTTGCAATCATCATAGTTGGTTTAGTTATAGCGATATCTATGGTAAATCTAAACAAATACAAACCTCAAATAGAGAAAGCCGTGAAGCAAAACTCAGGTTATGATATGAAGATAGCCGGAGATATCTCTGCTTCATTTTCACCTATCGGCATAAGTATCTCGGGCGTAAGCATAAGTAACCCTCAAATCAAGTCAAATCAAAAGTTTTTCAACATGGGTAAGCTAAGTGTTGCAGTTGAGTTAAAACCACTTTTAAACAAACAAGTAAAAGTAAAATATATAGTTTTAAATGATCTGACTTTGGATATAAAAAAATTAAAAAATGGAAAATTTAACTTTGCCGTAGCAAAAAAAGAGTCCAAAAAAGTTAGCTCCAAAGGCAAAACTGAAACTCAAGAGAAACAAAAAACAGCACTTCCGGCCGTAAATGTAAAAGAGGTGAGAATCAAAAATGCAAATATTAACTTCAAAGATCTAAAAACAGGCGCAATCGCAAAAGTACAAAATATCAGCGTAAGCGTTGACAATATCGGCTTTGATCCATCAAAAAAGATGCTTCAAGCTATATCTTTTGATGCAAAAACCAAGATAGCAAAAGTGACATTTAATCAATACAATATAAAAGATATATCAGTTGCACTAAATATGAAAAATGCAATCGCAACTATGAGCGATATGAAACTCTACATGTATGACTCTTTGGTAGATGCAAAGGCCAAACTGAATCTTAATAAAAAAGTACCATTTTTAAACATAGAGGCAGATATTCCTAAGTTTAAAATGGCAAGTTTTTCAAAAGAGTATCTTAAAAAAGATATCTTAAACGGCACTGTTAAAGTTCATAAGAAATTTAGTATGAGTCTGGGTGATTTGAAAACTATCAAAAAAACTCTAAGAGGAACTGCACTTATAGATGGAGAAGGTGTTGGAATCAAAGGATTTGACTTGGACAAAATACTAAGTAAATACAGCGATGCTAAAAAGATGAATCCAGCAGATTTGGGTATGTCTTTAGCTTCAGGATTTGCAAAAGGTGGAAGCTTGAGCGGAGTATTTGGAGCAAATGGCGGAGGAACTACACTTTTAAAACGCCTACATGTAAAGGTTGATATCGCAAAAGGCATAGTAAAACTTAGTGATGTAGCGATGGCAACAGGAAAAAACAGAATAGCGCTAAAAGGCAGATTAAACATAGTCACGCAGAGATTTTTGGATATGAAATTTGGAGTTTTAAACGCTAAAAATTGTGCTAAATTTTCCCAAACCATACAAGGAACATTTACAAAACCAAAAGTGAAAGTAGATGAATCAATGGTGGTAAATACGATAAATACAGTCTCATCACTTCTTGGAAGTTTTGGTGTAAAAGTACCAAAAGTAAAAAAAGACAATAGTAAATGCACACCTTTTTACACGGGCGTTGTAAAACAACCAAAATGATAAAAAGGCAGACAAATGGATGGTAAAATAAGAAAAAACATAAGAAGCGGACTAAATGTCGCGATTGTTTTAAAAAAAGATCAAAGAAGTGGGATTTTGACTGAGGGTATAGTACGAGATATCCTCACAAAATCGCCCAACCATCCTCATGGCATCAAAGTAAGATTGAGTGATGGACAAGTCGGACGAGTGCAAAAGATACTAAGTGAGTAAAGGTAGAGACTTTTCATCGCTTCCTCTTGGCGAGGAGATGTTGCACAACTTGCAAAAACTCGGATTTAGCGAGATGACTCCTATACAGGCTCAAAGTTTACCATATATATTGCAAGGTGATGATGTGATAGCACAGGCAAAAACAGGCAGTGGCAAAACTGCCGCCTTTGGTATAGGCGTGTTATCTAATTTGGATGTGAAAAATTTTAAGCCCCAATCCTTAATCATAACTCCAACAAGAGAGTTAGCAGAGCAAGTAGCTTTAGAGCTTAGAAATATAGCCAAATTCAGACACAATATAAAAGTCACAACTCTTTGTGGTGGTGTTGCATTTGGACCGCAAATGGCTTCTATGAGACACGGTGCACACATCGTGGTGGGAACTCCTGGCAGACTACTTCAGCATCTAAAGAAAGGAACTTTAAACTTAGAAACTATCATTTCACTTGTTTTGGATGAAGCAGACAGGATGCTGGATATGGGTTTTATAGAAGAGATCGAAAATGTCATATCTTATGCTCCCTCCAAGCGTCAAACTCTGCTTTTTTCAGCAACTTTTCCAGATGAAATCGTAAACTTAGCTAAATCTATACAAAAAAATCCAATCTCTATAAAAACAACATCAACAGAGTCGGCAAATAGAGTGGAGGAGCATTTTTATAAAACTCCATCATCCCAAAAGTTTACTGCTTTGATGAAGATATTAAGTAGATATAAACCAGATAATGCGATAATCTTTTGCAACACAAAAAATGAAACAAAAGATATAGCTTCACACTTAAGAGAGAGACATGTTGATGCGCTAGCAATCCATGGAGATTTGGAGCAGTATGAGAGAGTGGATGTTTTGGTGCAGTTTATAAATAAAAGCTGCTCTATCTTAGTAGCAACAGATGTTGCAGCAAGAGGATTGGACATAAAAGAGTTAGCTATGGTTGTAAATTATAATTTGCCTAGATCCCTTGAGGATTATACGCATCGCATCGGAAGGACAGCAAGAGCGGGAAATGAAGGCATAGCCATAACCTTGGTTGATGAAGACGAAATAGAAAAAATAGAAGAATTTAAAAGAGAGAATAGTATTGCTAAAGAGATAGACGAGTTTAAGATAGAGAAAAACTTTGCGCTAACTCCAAAAAATGTAACGCTAGTTATTGAGGGTGGCAAGAAAAACAAGATAAGAGCAGGAGACATACTAGGAGCACTGACAAAAGATGCCAAGATAGATGGCGGAGCAGTCGGTAAAATAGATGTTTACGACAAACAAAGTTATGTAGCCATAAAGAAAGAAGATATAAAAAAAGCATACGAACAATTAAAAAACTCAAAGATAAAAGGAAAGAATTTTTCAATTTGGGTGCTTGAATAGCTAAATTTAAGTCTCTTAAAAGCATCAAATGGTATAATTCTATCCTACTTTTCAAGCTTGGACAGGTGGGTGAGTTGGCTGAAACCACATCCCTGCTAAGGATGCGTACTGGTAACGGTACCGAGGGTTCGAATCCCTCCCTGTCCGCCACTTTTTTTAATTTACTTTTTTCTAAAATGTAGAGCTGTATTGCCATCCTAGACCAAACTAGTGTACAACAGCGATTAAAAAAGAGTGCAATTGCGAGGCACAAG
>JALSKH010000181.1 GCA_026988975.1 Campylobacteraceae bacterium | reverse complement strand
CATACTCTGCGTTAGATTTTTTTGAATTAGCTATGGCTAGTTCTGCAAAAATCTGCCTTGATTATGAACGAAATCACTGCATCAAAAATTTGGGTATTTAGTTGGTGCGGTAATAAATCATCCGCTATACTTAAAATTTTACCATTGTTGTCAACTACTATTCTATCTTGTTCATTTTTGTGTCTTGCTATCACAAAGTAGTTGCCGTTATTCATTTTTTTGATATATAAAAATATTGTATTTTTATCTTGAAAGTAGTTTGAAATCGCATTTTTTACATCCAATTCGCTCGCAAAGATAGTTATCATTCCGAAGATAAATATCGTAAAAATTACTCTCTTAACAACCACCTGTTGCTTCCATTCCCTCTAGGTAATCACTTATACTTAAAATTTTACCTTTTTTGGTTACGATTACTTTATCTTTTCCATCTTCGGTTTTTATGATAATTCTAAATTTTTTTCCCATCTTTTTTACTGATAATATCTTGATCTTTTCACCACTATACTGTTTTGTGATATTTGTTTTTACAATCTCTGGAAGTTTTGCATAATCAAAGGCATATGCAGAAGTTGAAAAAACAAACACTAGAACTAAAATCAAACCCTTTATAGCATCTCTAAACATTATAGACTCCTATAAAATTAAACGCCTGCCAAGAAAGGAGGGACTCCCTGACAGGCGCGAAAATCTAAGCTTTCACAAGTCCTACGAATGAATCATAGAAAACTGCTGAACCACCTACCAAATCTTCAAGAGTAGAATTTTTCAATCCTGTATCTACTTTCATAGCAGCATTTGGACACAATCCACTCTCTCTTGCTTTTTCACCTTTTATGACTTTGCCATCAACCATGATGTCTCTAGCACAGTATGCCCAGTGACCAAAGCTCCAAGAGACATTTACAACTCCTGGTCTTAAGCCCTCAAGTACTCTAACTCTGCCTTTCATCGGTTTTTTGCCTGATGGTCCTAAATCCCAATTTCCATCTGGATTATCAGATGAAACAAGTTTTGCCATATCGCCATCTTTAAAGCCCATCTCAAGTGCAGTTTGGCTGTTTATATCGATAGTATTCTCTGGCATAATAGCCTGTAACCAATAGTCAACCGCTTGCGTTCTTGCCTGTCCACCAGTGATAGGTTTATAAGTGATGAGCTTCAGCGGATAAGCAGAACTTCCAACAACCTCTTTGCCTGCATAATCAATAGCATGATTATACTGACTAATACCACTAAACTTCTTGCCGGTATAGCTGTGTCTGGTATTTGCAACACTTTCACAGTAGAAGTTAAATAATTTACCAAACTTATGTAAAATTTTATCACTTTTTTCTACATTTTTGGTGTAGTTTGTATAATCTTCACCTCTTGCACCACGATTTAGAAGATAAACTGTCTTTTTAAACCAGCTTTTTCCATTTGCATCGGTACATGCTTTCTCCCATTTAGCCAAATCAAAAGTAGCAGGTGTTAGATGTCTTCTTGCTTTTTTGAAGATTTCCATCTCTTTTGCATCAGCTTCTGGCAAGTCATCTCCTTTGTGATCACCTGCAGCTATATTTGCTGCTAATTTTAGATACCAATCTTCTGTTCTTTTAAAAGGTATTCCTTTTCCAAAGCCGTTATCTCCATATCCTGGAAGTCCCATTTTTTCTGCCATAGCCAAAAGCATTGTCTCAAAACCGATATGCTGTTTCTCGCCAAAAACTGTAACCTCATCAGTCAAAGGTTCGATTGTTGGTTGTCTAAATTTTGACATTTTTGTTACAGCTGATGGTGGTACATGTGGAGTTCCCCATCTCTCCCAAATCGCAAAATCAGGGAAGATATAATCAGCAAACATACTAGTCTCACCGATAGCTACATCATTAGCTATATATAGTGGAGTCTTTTTAAAATCCAATATAGTTGACATAGACATTTGAGCCGCAGGATTTGACAATAGTGGTGTTCCCATGATAGTCATAAGTATTTTTACACCATAAGGGTATGCATCATCCATAGATGGGATAGCCTCTTGATAGACATTTCCAGTATGAGGAAACCAAGGTCTTTTTGCAGGATAACCATTTTTTTGGAAGTATGAACTATGCTCATAGTATGAACCTTCTCTGGTTATCTTGTGACCAAATGACTTTGTTTTACCATCAAATGCATCTTTTTTGAGATTAAATGGTCCACCTTTGCTTCCATCTTCATGGTAGTGTCCACCACCAGCGATCAAACCACCATTGTAGTCTATATTTCCGATTAGCATATTGAGGTAAATCACTGCCATACCGTTAAAGTATCCATTTGTATGTTGAACTGGACCTCTATACATCTCTGCGCCAGCTTTTCTACCATACTTTGTATATTCTCTTACAAGTTTTAGTATCTCTTTTACGCTAAGTCCTGCCTCTTTTGCCCACTCTTGCATAGATTTACTCATGGCATACTCTTTTACCATCAAGAGTTCAGACTTGACTTTTATACCATTTAGCTCTCCAGAGAAGAAGAGATCACCAACAACAGGATTTAGTTTATCATTTGTATCGACTGCTACTGGATTTCCACCTTGAGTCACTACAAACTGATCATCGCTTCCGATTCCAAGATCACTTGCTCTTAGTTTTTTTGCTGGTCCCTCTTTGTCGTATTTAATCAAATGAGTTGCACTTGTCCAGCTTACTTCATCGCCTTTTTTTGCTGCTGCTTTGTTTGCATTTTTCAAAAACTCTACATTAATCTTATCATTTTCAAACATCCATCTTATCATGGCATAAATAAGCGCTGCATCGCCTCCTGGTCGAACAGGAACCCACTGCCATGCTTTTGCTGCACTTTTTGAAAATCTAGGGTCAACAACAGCTACTTTACAACCTTCATTATTTACTGCATTAGTAACTAGGTTTGCCATGATCGGAGGTCCAAAGTTTGCCTCAACAAATCCTGTTCCAAAAAATATAACAAATCTTGAGTTTCTAAAATCAGGTTTTAGATGCTCAGCTGCTGGCTTCCACTTTCCCTTACCTAGGTATTGGCTTGTTATTTGCTTATAAGCGATGTGGTGTGATTGTTCACATACAGTCGTATGCTCCATAAAGTTGTTACTTCCATAAGAGCCTTTGTGCCATCTTTTTGCAAACTCTTTTCTACCATGCTCCATTCTTCCTGCGAGCATTAAGAATTGATTGTTTTTTGGTCCTAGATCAGGTTGGTCCGGGTCTATAAGAAGGCTTAGGTAATTTTTATATTTAGCTTTAAAATCAGCTAATTTCATCTTACCTTTTCCAACATTCATAGCATCTCCAGCCATAGCTTTAGCGACTTTTGCATCACTTAAAGCTCTAACTTGGCGCATACCTTCTACGACTCTATTCTCTTCGCCAGGAACATCAGCAAAAAGTTTTCCACCCTCTACTACTTCGCTTACAGCCTTATCAAAATCAATAACTTTCCACTTATTTTCGCCTCTTTTACCGGCTCTTTTAAGAACTTTTACAACGCGATAAGGATCATATATAGTTTGGATTCCAGCTTGTCCTTTTGGACATATACCAGCATCTATCTTTGCCCCAACTTGAACATCGGTAGAAGTTGGGATTGGGCTGTTTAGGTTCTGTATTGAGTATGGATTTCCATCTATCTTTACAGCCACACCATCTTCAATTTTTACTTTGATTGGACACGCTGTATGGCACTGCAAACATACTGAATATATCACATTTTCAGCATCATTTAGAGGATAATCTATCTTTCCTCTGCCAAAACCATTGCTACTTACATTCAATGCTGCATTTGCACAAGCAGCCGATCCACCGAGTAGCGCAGAAGTTTTAAGGAAACTTCTTCTGTCCATAGGTTTGTTTTGTATTACTTCATTTTTCATTATTCATCTCCTGCTGTTTGATATATTGGTAAGACTTTTTTGCCTATCATAAATACCGCCATCACAACAGCTACTATAAAGAACAGCACCTGCCACTCCATCATAGACGGTAGGTAAGAGAATGTTAGCTTGCTATGCACCCAAGCACTTGCTATGCCTTTAATCTCTGGGTCTAACATACCAGGAATCACTATATTTAGTCTTACTGCTAAAAAACTACCGGCTATCAACAAACCAGCTAGGGCAATCGCACCTGGTGATTTGGATTTTGCTGTTAGTAAAAACAGTGGTACTAAAACTCCGATTAAAAGGTGTACTATCCAGAATGTGTACCAGTATTGACCAAATAAAATTTGTTGCCACAAATGTCCCTCTCCATAAGCTGAGTAAAAAGTTCCAACATAGACTTCTGAGAGTTCTAAGATTTCATCTAAAATTAAAAGTGCCAAAGTTGTTTTTCCTAAGAAAACCATCATTTTAATAAATTCATCTTTTGATTGACTCGGTCTCCATATATATGCCACAGTTGCAAAGAGTGCACCGCCACTTAAGAAGGCGCCTGCTAAAAATACAACTGGAAGCATTGGCCCATGCCAAAATGGTTTTGCTACGACATTTGCAAAAACTCCACCAACTCCTCCGTGGAATGCGAATGCCAAAGGAATACTCCAAATACCCAATACTGTCAAAATCTTTTTGATGCTTTTTTGTTTTTCGCCTCTAGCTTGCTCTTTTTTAATCGCAAAATATAGCTCAACACAAAGAGTTACAAAGTATGCAGAGTATAAAACTGCCATCCAACCCATCATAGAGTGTAGATTTGGATCCAATATCAAACTAAATGCTCTTAGTGGATGTCCTAAATCTAAACCAACTGATATCATGGCTCCAACTAGTGTTGCGATTGCAACTAAAAATGCCATTTTCCCGACTTTTTTAACAGCTTCTACATTAAACACATATGTCATCACAGATATCATAAGTGCTCCCGCTGATAGTCCAATCAACCAAATGTAAGCAGATATCCATAATCCCCAAGGGATATAAGAGCCATATGCAGTATTGATATGACCATTTGCAAATCTGTCCATAATACCTGGCAATCCCCAAACTCCAAATCCAATTATTAAAATCCAAACAAGGATGTTACCCATTTTTTCTCTAGTCATTTCATCCTCCTACTTAATGTAATACACACTAGGGTGTGTGCCTACTTCTTCTTTGAGTCTAAATGCATTTGGAAGAGCGATAAGCTCTGCAACAAGACTATCAGGATCACTGCCATCACCAAAATAAGTAGCTCTTCCTATACATGTAACAACACATTCAGGGAGCATTCCTTTTTCGATTCTTGGGATACAGAAATGACATTTTCTTGCATTTCCTATTGGTGATTTATCATCCTCTCTTTTCCACTCTTTTGCATACTCAAATGATGCTTCGGTTTCATATTTGCCAGCTTTGTCTTTTCCTAAAAATACTTTTGGCGCATCAGCTGCTCCATCTATATACTCCACACCAAAGTCAAATGTTCTTGCATCATATGGACAAGCATTTAAGCAATACCTACAACCGATACATTGGTCATAATCAACTATCACGATGCCATCTGGTCTTTTCCATGTAGCTTCAGCCGGACAAACAGGAACACAAGGAGGTTCATCACACTGCATACAAGGGCGAGGGAGTGTCACATGACCTACATTTGGATATGAGCCAATCTCTTGTTGAATTACAGGTCTATAGATAACTCCTGGTGGTAGTTTGTTTTCAGCAGCACAAGAGACAGAACATGCATCACAACCGACACATTTTCTCAAATCTATAACCATATTCCAATGTCTTTGCTCGATTGGTTTTTTCAACGCTCTTTGCAGATCTCTCATCATTCTAAGAATCGCATCTTCACCCGGATGCTCAGGGGGTAGAACAAAAGGCTCAAACGCAGTGGAAAAATTTAAATTACTTCCATCCTTATTTGCTTTGGCTTGTACGGGAGCAAGTGCGCTTACCACACCTCCTGCAACCAATCCACCAAAAATGCCTTTAGTAAACTTGTCTAGAAAATCTCTTCTAGACTCATCTGTTTCCAAAGTAAGATTTTCGCTAACTTTTGAAAGCTCTTCTTTGCTCATGGCAACTCCTTTAAAGTTGTTTTTCAAAATATATGTATATAATTCGCACATATCGTTTGTAACACTATAGGCGCAATAACCGTTCCAACTTTTGACAAATCCCCAAATAAAGGGATATAAGAAAATTATAAAGGAAATTTACAATGAAAAATGAGAAGATTTTTTCCACCAGTGGTAAAATTTTTACCACTATTTTTTTACTTTTAGCATTTTTTACTAATTTAAATGCTAAAACTATCACTTTTTCTTTTACAGGAACTACACTCAAAGAGGATCTTAAAACATATCTTCAATGGAAAAAGTATTTAGAAGATAACTCTAAATATCATGTAAATATAAAATTTGCAAGAACTTATGCAGAGGTAGTATCAGATATAAAAGACTTCAAGTCTGATATCGCATATGTTTGTAGTTCAACATATACTTTGCTAAAAGATAAGCAAAACGCTAAGTTATTGGCGATTCCAATCATAAATGGATATGGAGAGTATTATTCGGATATCATAGCCTTAAAAGATACAAAATATAAAAGCATACTGGATTTTAAAGGTAAAATATTTGCTTTCACTGATCCAGATTCTACTTCTGGCTCCATTGCTCCGACCTATGAAATAGCCAAAAGTGGTTTTAAGGTCAGTACATTTTTTCAACATCTTATATATACTTACGACCACGGAGAATCAATCAAAGCAGTCTTGGAAGGTTTTGTTGATGGGGCTAGTGTTGATAGTTTAGTGTTGACTCAGTATACAAAAAAACATCCCAATGAGATAAAAAACCTTAGGATAGTCCAGGCACTAGGACCATTTACAATCTCCCCTATAGTGATAAGAACCAATATAAATGACAAGGAGTTTAAGGAGTTGCAAAAACTTTTTTTAAATATGAATAAAACAGAGATTGGGAAGAAAATATTGAAGCATTTGAATATCCAGAGATTTGAAAAACCAACCGGACAAGACTATAAGAAGATATATAAAATGTTAAATTTTCTTAAAGAGAAAAAATGAAAAAACTGATTCGCAAGCTACACTCTTTGTCAATCTATACCAAATTGGCATTTTTAATTTTTATGATTATCGCAATATTTTCCTCTGTTATAGTTGTCTTAGCCATCAAGACCTCCCGAAATCAAACAGATGAGATTATAAATGAGATGATACAAAGCAATATACAATCAAACAAGGATTTTCTAACGAGTGCGATCTTGGCAAATGATAACTGGGCTCTTTTTAAGTTTTTAAAATCATTTTCCAAAAGTAAATACATAACAGATGCAGGAATCACAGATACAAACTTTATCATTTTAGCGCACACAAACACTAAAAAACATCGAATCGGAACTATACTTGACGATAAAAGCCGACATAAAATCTTGCCATTTAAAAAAGATGGTGTACTCCTTGGATATATCATCTTAGATACGCAAAAAAATTCTATCAAAAAGATGTTAGAAAAGAGCTTTTCGACAAACTTTTTGATTATGCTGTTTGCTGCCGTTTTTTCCTTTCTTTTTGCCATATACTTTATGAAAAATTTACTAGACAGGTTAGATATATTAAGAGAGAATGCCAAAGCAATATCCTTAAGAAAATGGGATGATATACAAGAGATACAGAGCGTTGAAAACGATGAGATAACAGACTTAGTAAAGACAACTACATACCTGATGAAAGAGATTAAAAGTTCTGTAGAAAATGAAGAGAAACTGAAACTTTTTTATCAGCAAATTTTGGCTTCAGTTGATATTTTCATCATAATTTGCGATGAAAACTTAAACATTATGTATCAAAATGAACACTCTATGGGTAAATTGATCTTAGAAAATGGGCAATTTAAAAGCAACTATATAAAAGATCTTATAAAATGTTATCAAGACAACTCTTGCACTTTTTGCAAACAGAAGATAGCAAATGAATTGGGAGAAGATATCTCACTATATTATCAAATAAAACTCGTAAATGAGTATCTTGTTATCTCGTTTTCAGACATAACTCAACTATCAAGGCTAGAGGAAAATGAAAAGATACTCCACTCTCTTAAAACACTCGGGGAGATTAGTTCCTTGTTTGCACATGAAATTAAAAACCTACTTCAGCCACTAAAACTACTGCTTCAGGAAGATGAGGAGATAGATAAAGATGACTTACACATCATCAATAATACTCTCAATCGTATGGATGCTCAAGTTATTGATTTTCTCTCTCTTGGTAAACCGATAGACAAAGATACTCAGACACTAGATATAAAAAAATCTCTAGAAGATTTAATAGAAATCATCAAGCCAAAGTTAAATGCTAAAAATATCACATTGTCATACCATATAGAGGAAAATTTGCGTATAAAGATAAGTAAAAACTCTTTTGAGATGATATTTATGAACCTGATCAATAACTCCATAGAGGCAATAAAAAGCGAAGGTGAAATCCAAATTAATTGGCAAAAAAGTCAAAACAATATGACAACATTTAAGATTCAAGATAGTGGTTGTGGAATACCGCAAGCTTTGAAAAACAAAATATTTAAGCCTTTCTTTACAACCAAAACTAATGGTTCTGGATTAGGTCTTTTTACAATTTATAAGATAGTATATCTTTCAGGTGGACAGATGAGTCTAGCTGATAGCGATAAAACAACTTTTATCATAAACCTTCCACTAGCATAGGAGAAGTCATGAAAATAGCCATAATAGACGACCAAGAAGAGATAAGATACTCAGTCTCAAAGATACTAAAAAGAGCGAAGCATGAAACATTTTTATATAGTGGACTAGAAAATAAAATAGTAAAACATATCTCAGAAAATTCTGTGGATATTTTGGTGGTAGATGTGATGCTTAGCGAGGATTTTTCCGGAATTGATTTGCTTAAAAAGTTTAGGCAAAACAATATATCTACTCCCGCTATCTTAATGACTGCCTACACAACCCCTACAAATATGATTGAAGCATCAAAGATAGGCATCAAGGATATTTTACAAAAACCATTTACAGCAGATGAGTTAAAGAGTGTTATAAAAAAATATGAACAAAAAGATGAAAATTATATAAAAATAATCGACCAGATAAATGAAGAGTTTGTAGGTTCTTTTGAGACAATGAAAGATATATATAGCAAAATTGGAGTCGCAGCAAACAACACAATGCCTGTCATGATACAAGGAGATACAGGAACGGGAAAAGAGTTAATAGCTCACCTCATACACAATAATTCAAAAAATTCAAAATCAAAGATACTAGCGATAAACTGTGCTTCAATACCAAAAGAGTTGTTTGAATCGCAATTTTTTGGACACGAAAAAGGCTCGTTTACAGATGCTAAAACTTCCCACATAGGTTTTGCCGAATCTGTTGGCGATGGAACACTTTTTCTAGATGAAATCGGAGAACTAGATATCTCTCTTCAAAGTAAGCTTTTGAGATTTCTGGAAAACAAAACATTTAAAAGAGTAGGTGGCAATAAAGACATTGAATTCAGAGGCAGGATAATATCTGCTACAAATATAAACATAGATAAAAATATCAAAAATGAGACATTTAGACAAGATCTCTACTTTCGACTCTCGATGATAAGCATGGAAATTCCGACGCTAAAAGAGAGAAAGCAAGATATCCCTCTTTTAGTTGAGTTTTTTATAAAAAAAGCAAATATAGACTTAAAACTAAACATAAAAGGAATCTCTAGCGATGCACTGGATTTGTTAACAAAAAAAGAGTACCAAGGAAATATACGAGAACTTAAAAATATAGTCTACAACTCCGCTCTGAATGCTCATGAAGATATCATAAAACAAGAAAATATAAAATTTGAAAACAAACAAAAAAGCACAATTCCTCTCTCAGATTTATTTCTAGAGATGCTAAAAGACAGAGGTGTTAAAAACTCTAAATCAATCCTAGATGAGATTCACAAAGAGTTTTATACAACGCTGCTCAAAGAGTGCGACAACATAACTCATCTAGCAAAATATCTTGATATATCAAGAAGCAC
>JALSKH010000180.1 GCA_026988975.1 Campylobacteraceae bacterium | reverse complement strand
GCTGAAATATTTAAGCCCTATTTGCCGCACTCAATGGATACTGTAGGACTGTTTGCCTTTTTATATGCAGTGGTTTTTACGATACTATCCGCAGCAATTGGGATGTATATAGCTTCAAAAATTCTTAAAAAACCATTTGGAGAAATCTTCTATTCGCTTGGGTACTCATACGCCCCCCTCTTTATATTTGCCTCATTAGGACATGCGCTAAGCGGATTTTTCACAAGGGGTTACGAGAGAATTATAGAAGGATTTGCATGGGCTTTTGGTATTGGCGTAAATGTTGAACCTCTTGCAAAAAGAGGGGATGACTGGCTCATGATATTTTCCGGATTTAAATGGCTTGCTATAGCCTGGGCTTTGTTTATTCTCTATAAAAGAGTAAAGCTTATAGAAGCTACTACTATAAGAAAGATAATCTCCTTTCCTTTTGCCGCATCATTGATACTTTTTTATTTTGGAGTCAATCAATATAGAAGCTATATAGTCCAAAAATACGGAAGAGTCCACTCTCCGTCACATAGAAGTATGTCACACTCTGCTTTTTACAAAAATAGAAGGGGAGATAAAAAAACTAGTGCAACTGTTTATGTAAAACCGTCAGATACACTCTTTTTTACAGATAGAAATCCTATGAAAAAGAGCGGGAGATATATGATGGGAATGAGAAGAAATAGTAGTGAAGCAGTCCCAAAAAGATCATTTTGGCTTGTAACAAAGAGTCTTAAAAAGCCAAAATGCGTAAAAAATATCAACGGGACTTTTTTTGCACTGGATAGAGATGGAAATAAAATAGAGACAAAAATATCTAAAAAAAACGGTTGTGCAAAAGTGACTATCGAAGTTCCAAAAAACGGATACTACAATATCTATTACCTTCAAAATCAAAGAAATATATACAATATAGCAAAATATGAATATAAAAGATTTGACCATGGAAGCAGTGAAAAGTTTTCCAAAGAGAAGATTGCACCAAGGGTATTGAAAAGTCTAAAGTTTGATATTCTAAGGCTTAGAGACAACGAAAACTCATTTTATTATAGACTGCACATAGGAGACAGTGTCAGATTTAAAGTTCTTTTTAACAACAAACCCATAGCAGGAGCCAAAGTCATCTTCAAAACCCAATTTGGCTGGCAAAAAAGTTTAAAAACAGATGATGACGGTATCGTCAATTTTAAAATCATCCAAGACTATCTTCCCGATGATGCAAAAAAGTTTAACAAAAGATTTAGAGAAAAGTTTTTGATTGTAGCGAACTACAAAGCTGGCAACAAGCTGTTTAAAATCAGCTATACAGATATATTTATGCCCTCAAGGGATTTCTACCAGTCATATAAATTTGCTCTTATGATTTTTATACTGCTCCTTGTTATAACAACCATAGGAGTTTTTTACTATAGATACAAGGTAAAAAAACCGTTCAAAGAGGTAAATTTTGATGAATAAAATAAAAAAATTGATTAACTATATGGATCTTAGAAAAGTCAGATTTTGGATACAAATCTTCTTTTTTATCCTGTTTGTGTACGGAACATATCTCTTTGTTGATTTGGGAAGAAACTTGCCTATATTTTCTTGTGGCTACAACAGAGCATCAGGGGGAAACTGCTACTTTTTAGCGCTCCAACATCAGTTGGCAAGACCTTGGTGGAGACTTTTTAGCTATGCAAGCGTAGGAGTTTTAACAGGCTTCTTAACTTTTTTAGCCTGGTTTGTTATATTCAATAAAGCTTGGTGTGGATATGCCTGCCCTATAGGAACCCTGCAAGACTGGATAACATCTTTCAGAAAAATGCTAAAGATTCCATATAGCACTTACACAGTGGAACAATATAGATTCTTAAAAAAAATGAAATATGTTTTCTTATTTATTGTGATAATTTTCCCTCTCATGCTAGGTTTGGGCCTACTTGACGGAGAGTGGAGAGGTGCATTTTGTAAAATGTGTCCCGGAAGGCTTATTACTCCTCTTTTTTCAGGAGATTTTTCTCAGTGGACTATAGACTTTTCAAATGCAACAGCTATATTTTTAACATCTTTTGGCATAGGTTTTACAGTTCTCTTTTTTATAGGCTCTTTCGTAAAAAAGAGATTTTTTTGTTTTTATTGTCCAATGAGCGCTATGCACTATATATTTAGTGACTGGGCTTTACTAAAGCTTAAAAAAGATGGGGACAAATGCACAAAGTGCGGAGACTGCTATAATGTTTGCGATATGCAGATAAAAGATATTGCCGATGATGTAAAAAGTAAAAATATTTTAAGAGACGATTGTATATTTTGCATGAAATGTGTAGCTGCCTGCCCTGAAGATGACGCTTTGCATGTAGATATCTTAAATATGAAAATTTTTAGTTCAACAAAGGGTGGCTTTAGCAAAAGAATGGAGATCATAAAAGATGACAAATAAAAGAAAGATAGAAACACCTCTCCAACGGCAGAACAGACATAAAGCAATGGAGTGTGTGGCAGTTTTGGATAAATTAAAAAATGACTTCGACATAAAGCTTGATGCGATGGGCTATTTTTATGATTTGTGTGAAAAGGTTTATATAAAAAAAGAGTCTATCTATTCAAAAAGTATAAAGATCGGCACCTTGTGTTTACAGGTTCCTTCAGAGATAATATATGCACTTGATGCAGTGCCAATTAGACTTTGCAATGGTTTTCATACGGATGATGAGATAGGAAGTGATTTTGCAACCTCAAAAGCCTGTCCTTTGGTTAAGGCTACCATTGGAGAATTTAACTCAGGTAACTTTACCGACAAACCGGATATCGTTGTCTCTCCTACCACTTGCGACCAAAAGTCAAAAAGTGGTGCCATTATAGAGAGCTTTGGTTATGAAGTATATGATATGGAGTTTCCAAGGACAAAGGAGAGCGAAGAGGCAAGGGAATATTGGAGGAGAAGCGTAAGGAGATTTGCAAAAGATATATCTCTTGTTTTAAATAAAAAGTTAAAAAGAGGCAAGCTAAAAGAGGCTATAAAAAAAGTGGGATATGCCCAATATCTTTACCACCAACTAAATGAACTAAGAAAAGAGGATAATCCCCCGATAAACGGTAATGACATGTTTTTGCTGACGAATGCTTTCTTTTTTGATAATATTGACAATTGGACAAAAGCCGTGGAAAAGGTTTTGGAAGAAGCAAAAACGAAACTCGACAACAATATAAAAAAGAATAGTGTCAGAGTGGTATATACTGGTTCACCACCCATCTTCCCAAATCTTAAAATACCAATGATCATAGAACAATCAGATGGTATCATAGTTGCTGATGAAACTTGCTCCTCAAACAGAATGTTTAATGATATGGTCAGTGTGGACGAATGGTTTTTATACGATATGGTTGACTCTGTTGCAGATAGATATCTGAAAGGTTGCACCTGTCCTATTTTCACAAAAAACAGTGACAGAATACGAAGGATAATAGATCTGGTAAAAAGCCACAGAGCAGAGGGTATTGTTTATCAGGCCTTCGCTGGTTGTCAAGTTTATGAGATGGAACAAAGAAGCGTATTGGAAGCGATGGAAAAAGAGGGGATACCTATCCTTTATCTTGAGAGCGATTATAGTCCAAGCCATTTAGGACAATTAACAACAAGAGTAGAAGCCTTTATCGAATCTCTCAAAAACAGAAGGAGAAAAAAAGTATGAACTATTTTGCAGGTATAGACATAGGATCTACTGCTATAAAAATTGCTATAATAGACGAAAACAGAAAACTCATAGGTCACAAAATAAATGCAAGCGGAAGCATGTTTTACAAATATGCAAAAGAGGCTTTGGAAACTCTGTTAGATAATCTAAGTATAAAAAAAGATGAGTTGGCGTATACTGTCGCAACCGGTTATGGCAGGAAACTCTTTAAAGAGGCAAACGAAAAAATAAGTGAAATAACCGCAAATGCCATTGGAGCAAAAGAGGCAGCCAAGGAGAAATGCAATATAAAAACCATCATTAACATTGGAGGTCAAGATTCAAAAGCAATATCTCTTGATAGCGAAGGAAATGTTGTCAATTTTGCAATGAATGACAGATGTGCTGCAGGAACCGGAAAATTTCTGGATGTAGTAGCTATGAATTTGGAGATAGGAGTTGACGAACTTGGAAATTATCATTTCAAATCAAAAGGTGCACCTCTTAGCATCAACAGTACTTGCGCCGTTTTTGCCGAATCAGAGATCATCGGACTCTTAGGAAACAACCACTCCATAGAAGATATAGTTGCAGGAGTTCACTACTCTATAGCAAAAAGGATTATAAAGTTGGTTAAAAGAGTGGGTATAAAAGATGATATCTACTTTGATGGCGGACCGGCTCTTAATGAAGGGTTGGTAAATGCCATAGAAAACGAACTTGGCAAAGAGATATTTATCCCTGAAAATCCTCAGATAACGACTGCACTGGGAGCGGCTGTTTTGGCAAATGAGTCTTATGAATATTTTAAAAAAAGTGAGAGCCAAAGATAACAATGTTTGATAAAACATTAAAGTTTTTTATAGAAAATTACAAACTTAATTATATACTGTTTTTTATGGTTTTTGCTATTGGCATATACAGCTACTTGCTTCTTCCCAAAGAGGTAACTCCGGTTATCGAGCCCGATACGATAACCATTAGAGGCGGGTATAGCGGCACTTCTCTTGATACACTCAATAAGATTGCCGTCGAAGAGATTGAGGCCGAGGTAAAAAATATAGATGGTATTGACACCATATCATCCAGAATAACTCCGGGAAGATTTTCCATAACCCTAGAGCTAAAAGAGGGAGCCGACAGGCAAAGAATTGAAAAAGATATAGATGATGCACTAGACAGAGTGATGACAAACCTGCCAAAAGATATGAATAAGCCGACTATCAGAACTGTTGCTCACTCAAGAGGACTGATGCAAGTTTCAGTTTTTAGCAAAAAATATACCAAAAACGAACTTATTGAGTATGCCAAAAAGCTAAGGCTTAAGATTTTAAATATCAAATATATACTTGATGTAACAATTTTTGGCGACAGTGATCTTTATTATGAAGTTTTAATTGATGACAAAAAGGCAAGAGCATACGGAATAAACCCCAAGGATGTTATCGATACAATTTCCAAACTCTCATATATAAACCCGCTAGGCTCCATTGAGAATAATAAACAAGAGTTTTATATCTCTATGGAAAACAAGAAAAATATCACAAAAGAGTTTGACAACACCCATATAAAAATAGGTGATAAAACAATCCTTCTAAAAGAGATAGCAACTATAAAAAAAAGATATCAAGACTCCTCTACTTTGGCAAGCATGAATGGTAAAAATGCTATAACTTTATCAATTTCCCAAAATCCTAAAGGCAATGCCATAGAGATTTCAAAACAGGTTCACAATCTTTTAAAAAAAAGCAAAATAGAAAATATTAAATTTGATGTAAGAAACGACCATTCTACCATTGTTAAAGAGAGGTTGGATATAGTTATATCCAATATCATAATGGCGATCATACTTATAACCCTTCTAACAACAGTATTGATTAACTTTAGAATGGCTATGGTTATAGCATTAGGTATCCCAACATCATTTGTTATAGGTGCCATATATTTTTATGCAACAGGATACAGTATCAATATAAACTCACTCATAGGTGTACTAATAGCCATAGGCATAATAGTTGATGATGCTATAGTTATAAGCGAAAACATACAACAATATATAGAAAAAGGCTATCCTCCCAAAGAAGCTGCATATCTTGGAACAAAAGAGATGGCAAAACCTGTAACAATAGCCTCTTTAACAACAATTTTTGCTTTTGTACCTCTGTTAATGATCAGTGGCAGGCTTGGAAATATAATGGAGCTGATTCCTATAGCTGTTACAGTTTTGGTTTTGGCATCACTTATAGAATCATTTCTATTTTTGCCTATACACTCTGTCCACATACTAAGCAAAAATACAAAAACTTTGTCGTGGAAAAAGGTTGCAACTATATACTCTTATATGTTAAAATTCTTTATCAGACACAGAGTCGCATTTCTTATACTCTTTCTATTTTTGACACCTTTTCTAACATACAAAGGACTAAAAACACTTAAGTTTAAACTGTTTGAACCTTATGATTCCTCAACTGTTACGATTACATTCAAAGGAAGCAGAGATTCAACTCTAAATGATTCTTTCAAAGTTGTGCAGACTATTGAAAATGACCTTTTAAAAAACAAAAAAAGATTTTTTATAGATTATGTCAGTTCAACAGCCGGATATAGAAGAGGCGTAAGAGGAGCTGAAATGTATCCTTATGTAGGCTATGTAAGTCTATATCTAAAAAAAAGAGCACCTGAAAATTTTATGGAAAGGTACATAACACCATATCTGAGTTTCTATTATAATAAAGACGGTAGAGAGAGGACAAAAAGTTCAAGAGAAATCTCTAAAGATTTGCGTAAATTTTTAAGAAAAATGAACTATAAGAGAAAATTTCATCTAAGAGAGATAAATGTTTTAGAGTCAAGAATGGGTTACTCGAGGGCAGATATAATGATAGGCATTATAGGAACAGATTATAAAAAGGTTATAGAAACAGTACAAGAATTAAAAAGAAAATTGAGGTCTATTGATGCGGTTAAATTTGCGGGCGACAATATGAAATTTGGCTCAAGCGAAATCAAGTTGACACTAAACAGTTATGGTAAACAACTGGGATTAACCCAAAACTATATAGGAAGTTTTGTGTCAGACTTATATCTAAATAGAAAAAAAGGTGTAGTTATAGATAAAAGTGGGCTTTTAGACATCAAAGTCTCATCACGATATAAAAATGATTTAAATGAATTTAAGACTTTACGAATCCCTCTTAAAAATGGTCAAACTGTTTTGCTAAAAGATATTTGTAACTTTACTATTACAAAATCTCTTGAAAAATTAACAAAAGACAACGGCAAAGTCACCTTTTTTGTATATGCCAATGTTGACCAAAATATAAAAACAACTTCTGAAGTAATGTCTATCATCAGGCCTGAACTCGAAAAAATTAAAAATTACGGACTAAGGTATAAACTAAGAGGTGAGTTTAGGCAAAAAAATATCTTAAAAAGTGATATGTTTAAAGCTGTTATCATAGCTATTTTGCTAATATTTCTTTCGATTTTATATCTTTTTAACTCATTTAGTTTGACCTTTATGGTGATGAGCGTCATACCTTTATCGTTTTTAGGTGTAGTCATAGGACATATAGTTATGCATTTTAACCTCTCTGTTCCATCCATAGTAGGAGCACTTGGGCTTGCCGGAGTTATCGTAAATGATGGAATTTTAATGATAGAAACCATTAAAAATGTAAAAAAAATAGATGATATATATAAAAATGCAAAAAGAAGGCTTAGGCCTATCATACTAACATCTGTAACTACGATAGTGGGTCTTTCATCTTTAATATTTTTTGCAACAGGACAAGCGGTAACCTTTACACCGTTAGCAATATCTTTGGGGTTTGGTCTGGCTTGGGGAACAATTTTGAACCTTTTTTATCTACCAGTAATTTTCAGTATATACAAATTTAGAAGGATTAAAACATGAATGTGGCACTGTTAAAAGATTTTGTTGATTTTGGGACCATAGGAGTTTTAGGGCTTATGAGTTTTCTATCTGTTTGGTTTTATATAGAGAGACTTCTGTTTTACAGCAAACTTGATATCACAAAATACAAAAACAAACAAAAGCTGGAAATTGATATCACAAAACATATATCCATTATCTCAAGCTTTGGAGCAAATGCTCCCTATATAGGGCTTTTAGGTACTGTTTTCGGGATAATAATAACATTTTACACTATGGGACATACTGCAAACATAGATGTAAAAACTATAATGAGTTCTCTCGCTCTTGCGCTTAAAGCAACTGCTATGGGACTTATAGTGGCAATTCCTTCAATGATGTTTTACAATCATCTTGCAAGAAAGATTGAAGTTATTATAGCACAATGGGAAATGCTTATGGAGGAGAGCAATGAGAGTTAAAAAATTTGACTCTATGAATGTGGTTCCTTTTATAGATATAATGCTTGTCTTGCTTGTAATAGTCCTAACCACAGCTACCTTTGTAGTAAGAGGAATTATACCGGTTGATCTTAGCGAATCAAAAAGTCAAATACCTTTAAAAGATATAAAAACGGTTGTTATAACAATAAAAAAAGATGACTCTATCTACTTCGACAAGGAACAAATACAAAAAGATGACATTATCAACAGGTTAAAGAACTATAAAAAAAATGTTACTATCAATATAAACTGTGATAAAAACTCAAAATTTGCATATTTTGTTGAAATTATAGACCTGCTGAAAAACAGAGGTTATACCAATATAGGAATCGTAACAAAGTATGAATAGATATCTCTCATCATTTTTTATAACACTTTTACTCTATGGGACTATAATTGTCTCGCTTGTTTTTTACTTTTCTCTTCCCCCTAGACATTGCCACAGAAAAAGAGCTGCGAGAGTTATAAAATGCAGAATAGTTTTGCAAAAAGTTATAAAGCCAAAGCCGCAAATTGCACCTAAACCTAAATCTAAACCCGAACCAAAAATAGAGCCAAAACCAAAGCCAAAACCAAAACCAAAGCCAAAGCCAAAGCCTAAGCCTAAGCCAAAACCAAAGCCGAAGCCTAAGCCAAAACCAAAACCAAAACCAAAACCAAAGCCGAAACCAAAGCCGAAACCAAAGCCGAAACCAAAGCCGAAACCCAAGCCAAAGCCTAAGACGGTACCAAAAAAAATCAAAAAACCTGCGCCAAAAGAGATAATAAAAAAAGTAGAGAAACTTGTAAAAAAGTCTAAAATAGAGCAGACTCTGCCCATATCAATACCCACTCCTTTGATGCCTGTTCAAAAAAGTGCAAAAAAAGTGCAAAAGCAGAGCATAGCCATACAGGATAAAGTAGATATAGAGGGCTTGAAAGAAGCATACTACAAAAGGGTGAAGATTGAGATAGACAAACATAAAAGATACCCACGAAGCGCAAGAAGAAGAGGCATACAGGGTGCTATCAAGGTGCAATTTGTTGTTTCAAAGGACGGCAGACTCATAAAGATAGTTAATATAGAAGGTAAAAGAGTATTTATAAAACCAACAAAAAAAGCCATTTTGGATAGCTTTCCAATAAAGCCAAAAGCCAACCTCTTTTATGAGGATTTTAAATTGGAGCTCACTATCATCTACAAGTTAAGGTAGTTAACAGTTGTTTAACACACTTTTGTTAAACTTCGCTTATGATAAAAAGAAAGATTTTACTTTTAGAAGATGATAGACTGTTTTCGGAAACCTTGCAAGAGTATCTCGAAGAGAAAGGATTTGTAGTAGAAATTGCCTATGATGGAGAAGAGGCATTAAACAAAACATACTACAATAACTACGATATCTATCTTCTTGATATAAATGTTCCCGAAGTTAACGGACTTGATTTTTTAAAACTTGTAAGAAACAGTGCCGATGAAAAGCCAGCCATATTTATAACTTCCCATACAGACAAAGAGACTCTCATAGATGGTTACAAAAGCGGATGTGATGACTATATGAGAAAGCCTATAGACCTTGAGGAGCTTTACTATCGTATAAAAGTTTTGCTCAAAAAAAGTAACTATCAGCTTATTTTTAAGCTAAACGATGACTGCATATATGATGTTGATAAGAGAGAGGTTATATGCAACCAAAAAAGAGTAAAACTCTCCGCAAAAGTCTTACGCCTTTTGGAGCTTTTATTGGAAAACAGAGGAAAAGTGGTTACCAAAGAACAGATCATATCAAAACTATGGAGCGCCAACGAAACTTACAGCGATGGTGCCATCAGGGTTTATATCAACAAGCTTAAAAAACTATTAGGAAAAGATAGGATAGAAAATGTTAAAGGTATCGGATACAAATTAACAGAAAGTTAACAAATAATTAACAGACCCTTTATATAATACGATAATTTTTTTAAGGAGATGTTATATGAAAACCACGAATGCTATAATGATTTCTGTTGCTCTCTCTTCGACTCTGTATGCAGTTGATACGATAGATCTCGGAAAGCTAACAGTAAAAAGCAGT
>JALSKH010000179.1 GCA_026988975.1 Campylobacteraceae bacterium | reverse complement strand
CTGGGGCACCTACATTTTTTTATTGTATTAATGGGATTAGACGTGCTAACAAAAAGATTTGGAAGCAAACGATTGTTGAGTTCTGCGGTATGAAATTTGAGGGGTATCATCTCTTTGGTGGCATGGACACCAAAGCTAAAAAAGTAGATAAAATGTTTGCTTGTGTAAGAAAAATAGCCAATAAATAAAGGAAAAACAATGAAGAAAATAATACTACTAACATTCATTTTAAACATTTATGCTTTTGCCATAAACTTAAATGAGATACCCAAAGAGGTAACAATAGAAAAAGAAGATGGAGGATTACTCAATGAAGAGGCATGGCATTCTACTATGTTAAAAGATAAAGTTTACGTGCTTTTTTATGTTGACCCAGATGAAAAAGATACCAATAACGCTTTTTCTGAAGCACTTAAAAAAAGAGCGTATAACGTAGAGAAGTTTGGCACAGTAGCGATTGTCAATCTAAAAGCAACATGGCTACCAAATTTTGCCATAGAATCAGCACTTGAAGAGAAACAAAAAACGTATCCCACAACTATCTATGTGAAAGATAAAACAAAATACCTTGTTAAAGAGTGGAATTTAGCCGATGATAATTCGGATATTTTAATCTTTAATAAAAAAGGTGAGCTTATCTATCAGTTTGCAGGAAAACTTCCTCAAACTGAGATAGAAAAAGCGATGAAACTAATAGAAGAAAACTTATAAAGGAAAAATGATGACAAAAATATTATTAACAACACTACTAACAGCAAGTAGCCTAATGGCTTTAACAAATATGGAGATAGCCCAAAAAGCCGACAAAGTAACTGATGGGTTTGAAAGCTCTATTGCTCAAACGGAGATGATACTCATTAACGCGTCTGGTCAAGAGTCGGTGCGAGAGCTTGAAATGAAGACCTTAGAGGGAGAGAATGGGGACAAAACCATCTCTACTTTTTTAACTCCTGCTGATGTTAAAGGGACAAAGACGCTTACGCATGAACACGCAGACCGTGATGATGACCAATGGTTGTATCTACCTGCTCTTAAACGGGTAAAACGGATTGCTTCGTCTAACAAATCTGGCTCATTTATGGGTTCTGAATTCTCTTATGAGGACATTGGAAACCAAAATTACAACAAGTTTACCTATGGCGAAAAAGTAGAAGAGGTTGAGTTAAATGGGGTGAAGTGTTACAAAGGCGTTAGAATTCCAAAAGATGAAAATTCTGGTTATACCAAACAGGTATCTTGGGTGGCAAAAGATACTTTTCTTCTACAACAAGTAGAGTATTATGACCGTAAATCTGAATTGCTTAAAACAGCAACATTTTCAGACTACAAACAGATAGATGGGGTTTGGAGAGT
>JALSKH010000178.1 GCA_026988975.1 Campylobacteraceae bacterium | reverse complement strand
AAAGCTTCCTAAGCGTCTCATAATTTACACTCCAGCGCAACAGAAGCGTTTGATTCGGAAAATCGCTCTATCTTCATCTTTTTGATAACAATAGCCTCATTAAGAATTTTATTGACAAAAGAGTCTAGGGTGCGATAGTCTAGGTTTTGAAGTTCAATAAGATACGCGCCTCTTTTCTTCTCTTTTTTTGTGATTTTATTTGCAAACTTTTTATGCGTTAAGATGGTGTTGAGTCGCCCAATCATCGCCTTTTTATCTTTCCAGCGTTTTTTCAAAAGGGCTATCTCTTTTCCATTTATCTCTTTTTGTATGCTGTTTTGAGTTACTATTATGATTTTTTCTTGCGTCGAACTTGTCTTGTAAATCATAAAAATCGCTACAAAAACAAAAAATCCCAAAAGGTAGAGTGGATTTATCTTGTTCATAGTCCCACTCCTATATAAAATGTCTTATCTATCACTTTTGCAGAGGTGATTTGAAAAGATTTTTTCACCATTGCGCTAATTGCCTCAGCTCTTTTGGGCTCTTTCATTACTATCTCATAAGAGGCTTTTTTATCTGAAACCTCAAGTTTTTTCACATACTCTCCAGAGAGCAGAGTGAGAGAGAGTAGTTTTTTTACATTTTCTCTATATGTGAGTTGGCGCTTCTCTTTTGTTTTCAAAGAGCGTTGCAAGCCATTGAGCTCAAATGAAGTTGCAGGAAGCTTGTACTTTTCAGTGATAGCGTACTCCTCTCCTAACGCTTGTCTCAAATCTTTTCGTAAAATCATATAATTGGCAAAATAGATAAAGATAAAAGTGACACTTAAAGCGATGAGGCGGTAGATATATTTTTCATCTATCAAATTATTTTGAAAAAAATTCAGTGAGATATGCTCTTTGGAAAATGTATGTTTTGAGAAGTACTCTTCACTAGAGAGTGCGCCACTGAGATAAGTCAGTGGTACCATACTTAAGATATTTTCATCTGCGACCAAGGCAAAAGTATCATCAATTTTCAGCGGCTCTATAAGATCAAAACATTCACTCTGGGCAAAATATATCTGATTTATCTGAGCGGACTTAATCCCTAATTCTGTGAGTTTGCTTACGATATATGCATCATCATAGGCAAAAATCCAGAAGCACTCATCACGCTTTGTAACATGATAGCTATAGTGCCCATCAGGAATGGTACCATCATAGAGCGAGGGTGCCAATTTTTTCGCTTGAGCGACACTTTTTACAGGAAGTTCTTCGCTTTTAAACCAGTAAAAAGCGGGAGAAAGCACGATATTTACTTTCTCATCCGTTAGAGTGATTCGCTCTTGTCTGTTTATAAAAAGTGTTTTCACACTCTTTTTGGAGCTAGTTGGTAATT
>JALSKH010000177.1 GCA_026988975.1 Campylobacteraceae bacterium | reverse complement strand
TGGTTTCATCACATAGCCCATATTGGAAGCTATCGCGATACGTATCGTATCTGCTCGAAGTGTAACCATCAAGAGTAAAAAGATGAGCATGGCTTTATGTATCATTCTTATCATATCTTTTATTTTTCGACCATTATAGCAAAAAGAGATGAGGGTTGCATGGTTTCACAGGATACTGCTTTATAGCACTACATCTCCATCACATAATCATTGCTATCATTAAGGTCTTGTGTATAGGTGTCTGTGGCATTTTGTTCTATTGTAATATTCGATTCATGCTCATAGACAGCTTTACCACTTTCATCTACTTTTATGTTTTCAACAGTACTCTCTTTTGTCTCCACATTGTCTTGTGCATATTCACGATATACCCCTTTGATATGACAATCGGAGATATCATTGTTATGGCACTCAAATTCTATTTTTAAAGTTCCTTTATCTTTGTCAGCTACGATATCGTGTACAAATTCTATACCATCCATCACACCTTCTTTGATGCTTTTAGCGGGCATACTTGGGATGACTTTCTCTATGCTTTCTACAGCTGTTTTGCCTGCTTGCGGAAGGGAGTATTTTTTGAAGAATTCTTTACTTAAATTTATCTTTGCAATGTTGATCAATAGATCATCTGCATCATATCCTTTTAAGCCCATAAAGTCTAAAAATTCTTGACCTTTTAAATGTGTTACCATATTCATTTGAGAAGATAAATCATTCAATATTTCATGTGTTGAAATATCTGTGGCTTTGATATATTCTTTAGGTTTGGATACTTGTTCTTGGACTTCAGGCTGTTCTTTTTCGATAGTATCATAAAACATAACACTATCTATGGTAATGACATTATCTACAGGGTGGACTTTTCTGTCCATGCCTTTATCGTAGTATTCTGCAAATTCCTCTAAGGTATGAGCTTGTATAAACTGCGTATTGGGATTTATCTTTGATACCTCTTGTTTTAGCTCCGAACTTAAAGAAATATAATCTGTATCCATTACTGTGAGGTACCTATCATCTTTATGCTCTTTCACTGCATCAAGTAACAAAAACGAATCTATTGCTCCCCCTTTCATTTGAGTATCTGCTGATATAGAGGCAAATTCTCCATAAAAGAGGATTGTTTCTCCTTCACTTTTTGGGGTAGTGTGATGATTGGAAGTGTTTTGCATTATTTTTCTCCTTTATCTAGTTTCCATGTTTTTTGGCAGTAGTCTAATAGGTAGTTTAGTTCTTTTTTGTTGCTAACCAATAAATCTATTCTTGATTTGACACCATACAAATGAAAGAAAGTATCTTCATCCATAGTACTTTCTATAATTTTAAAATGATTTTTTTTGGTTTCAGATACCATAGTCATATTTTTCATTTTATCAATAGACTCTATC
>JALSKH010000176.1 GCA_026988975.1 Campylobacteraceae bacterium | reverse complement strand
AGAGCCACCATTAAAGATAAGCGGTGATGCAGACCGCTATGCCTATGACAGTGACGAGAACAGTGACTTTGTACAAGCCGGAAATCTCTATCGCGTGCTTAGTGAAAGCGAAAGAAAAGATTTGATCTCAAATATTGTAGGAAGTCTTGGAAAAGCTGAAAAAAAGATTCAAGATCTTCAGATATCACATTTTAAAAAGGCTGATATAGAATATGGAACAGAAATAGAAAAAGCGATTGCCAATTCTTAAAAGAGTGCCCTATCAGTTTAGATTTACTGATGGGTCCAAATATTTTACAAAGGAAAAAAATGAAAATACTATTAATTATCTTCGTAAGTGTAATTACGCTCTTTGCAATGGAACCGCTTGTTGGTGCCAAATGGCTACAGGAAGCTCAAAATGATAAAAGTGTTGTCATCATAGATGTCTCGGATGCCAAGTTGTTTGAGAAAGAACATATACCGGGAAGTTTGAATTCTCCTATCTCGAAATGGAGAGAGAAACATGACAACTATCTGCTTGTTAAAAATGCAAATGCCATTCAAAAAGAGTTCTCCGCTCTTGGTATCAACAAAGAGAGTAAAGTGCTTGTATATTCTCATCATAACAATGCCAAAGATATACTCAAAGTATCTTATGTACTTTGGGCAATGGAATATTATGGTTTTAGCAACAGTGCCATGCTTGATGGTGGATTACCAGCCTGGAAGAAAAATAACGGAACGCTCAGTACGACTACCAAGACTGTAAAAAACGGTGATTTTAAAGTTGCTAAGAACGATGCACTTGTTGCTGACTTGGCATTTGTAAAAGAGCAGATTGGAAAGTCAAATATGATAGATGCGAGACCACCTGTCTTTTATTTTGGTGCCCAAAAACAGCCCGTACTTACAAAAGCTGGACATATACCAAAAGCCCATAGTTATTTTTGGAAATACAGTTTTGAAGGAGACTATCTCAAAAGCAAAAATGTTTTGAAAGAGATACTAGTCAAAGGTATGGGGTTTGATCCACAAAAGCCAATGATTACTTATTGTACGGGAGGATTGGAAACTTCTATGAACTTTTTTGTCTTGCATCGTATTTTAGGTTTTGATAATATACGCCTATATGATGCTTCTATGAAAGAGTGGGGAAACAACTCTGATACGCCAATGGTGAAGTATCGTTGGGAATAAATTAAAAAAAGGGAGATAAAGCAAGATTTCCTATGGCAGCAAAGTGCGCTACTAGAGAGTCTTGGTGGCGTGGAGTTGCTAAATACAGTGACGGTAAACTATAAAACCATGTTATGTTTCCTCGCTATATACACAGAGAGTGGTATCTGTACGATGTATGCAAACATGATAGGCAGAAGCATAGAGACACCAAATGTCGCACTTGAAAAAGTA
>JALSKH010000175.1 GCA_026988975.1 Campylobacteraceae bacterium | reverse complement strand
CAAAAAAAACGCTTTAGAAAAATCTTGGTAATCTCATATATAGCGTTTGCCGCTTTGATTTTGTCTTCTATCTACATGCTTCATGTGAGATTGTCGGCTCAAGAGTCTCTAAAACACTTCAAAAATAATACAATCTCAGACTCATTTCAAAAACAGAGATATTTAGACAATTTCTTAAGCAGAAGCTCAAATCTCATAAAAGCAATCTCTACAAACAAAGAGTTTATATCATTTGCCAAAAATGGAACAAACAAAAAAGCTGCCGAAGATTTACTGCGCTCAATGATAAAAATCGACAAAAGTTATATGCAACTGCGATATATAGACCATAGTGGAAATGAGATCATAAGATTTGACAGATCAGATATAGGCTCCAAAGTTAAAAAACAAAAAAATCTACAAAACAAATCCAAAAGATACTATTGCAAAAAATGTGCGGCTCTACAAAAAGGTGATATATGGTTTTCAAATATAGACTTAAATGTAGAACACGGTAAAATTGAAAAACCGATTAAACCTGTTATCAGAGTTTCGATTCCTATATATAGCGACAAAAAATATCTAGGATTTCTAATTTTAAATGTTTTTATGAAACACTATCTAAATGACTTAACAGATTCAACCATCTATGATCTCTACCTATGTGACTTAAATGGAAATTTTATAATCAGCAAAAATCCAAAAGATAATTGGTCAAAATATTTAGATAAAAGGATAAACGCGATAGATGATTTTGACATAAGAACACAAAATTTTAAAAAAGACACATACTTTTCCAAAAAAGATAGATACTACGTCAAAACACTGAAAATATCCGGTTTTAACGATCTAAAATTGATATATTTTGAAAATTTAAAGCAGAAAGAGATCACTAAAAAACTCATAGAAAGAAGAGTTTTAGTAACTGTACTGTTTGCTATATTTATCTCTTTTCCTTTTGCATATCTTGTCTCTGTGCCTATCTCAAAGCTCTATGACTCACTTGAAGAAGAGGCTGAAGAGATAGCCAAACAAGCTAACAATTTAGAGATAAGAGTCAAAGAGGAGATAGATAAAAACAGAGCCAAAGACAAACTTCTAGAAAACCAGGCAAAACTAGCAGCCCTTGGTGAGATGATAGGAAATATCGCCCACCAATGGAGGCACCCTATCACGAGACTCTCTCTCATCACTCAAAATCTAAAATCCCTATATGACGCTAAAAAAATGACAAATGAGACATTTGAAAGATACTATAAAAACTCCTTGCAACAGATAGATTATATGTCGCAAACCATAGAGGATTTCAGAAACTTCTACAAAGAAGATAAGGAAAAATCTCTGTTTTACCCATCTGCCTCCATAGGAAATGCCTGTAAAATTGTCAATGCCTCCATAAAGCATGAGGGTATAAAAC
>JALSKH010000174.1 GCA_026988975.1 Campylobacteraceae bacterium | reverse complement strand
CCCATAACAAAAGAAAATTTACAAAAGGGTGATTTACTCTTTTTTCTTACAGATAAAAAACGTGGTATTCCTGTTACACATGTTGGTATCTATATTGGTAACCAAAAGTTTATTCATGCCGCTTCAAAGAAAAAAGGGATTATTATCTCTCCTCTGAATACTGGGCACTATGCAGACACCTTCGTGTCTGCTAAAAGAGTATTAAATCAATCTATTTAGATTTTTTAGTTTTATCATATTCTAGTAGGCACATCCGAAAGTATCTTCTCCACATTCTTACCCGAAGTATCTACACCACCATAGATATTGCACTGTTCTAGTTTCATACCACAGAAGTTAACTATCTGCTCTTTAAACATATTTTTTAGTCTTCTATTCGCCCCTGTGAGTGTGTAGATAAATTTTGGGGCTCCTGTGGTGGTGAATATTTTGACATTTTTGCCTTGGAGTAGTCCTTTTGGACGTCCATTTTCATAGGTAAAGGCAAAGCCTTTAGAGAGGTTCCAGTCTAGGTAGTTTTTGAGGATGGCTGGCATACTACCCCACCAGTATGGGAAGAAAAAGACTATTTCATCGGCTTTGCCTATCTGCGCTTGGAAATAGCTCATCTCTTCTGTTTGATCAAGTGCATTCGCTTTTTCAAAAGTAAAAAATGGCTGTTGTTTTTCGCACCTATAGAGATCTAAAAACTCTACATGATTGCCTGCTTTGATTGCTGCTTCTTTATAGCTATTGGCTAGTGCCATAGTGAGGCTTTGTGTTCTTGGGTGTGCTACGATGATGAGTGTATTTTTCATATATTATTTCCTATTTTAACAGGTTAAATGTTTCTCTATTGTACCCAAATGCCTCTCAATATCATCAAAGGCATGAGAGCCACCATCTTCTAGGATTGTTTCTACCTTTGGTAGATGTTCGAGTGCTTTGGTGTAGTCTAGGATATGGTCTGCTGTTTGTAGCATGAGCAGATAGTTTGCACTTGTAATTTTATCGGCATTGGTATGGTATTGCTTGAGCATCTCTAGGTGTGATTCTCTCCATGAGAAGGTACTGTTATCATAATAATTTTTAGTATCACCCAAAACACAGGTCAAAATATCAGAATCTATCACCGTATTAATCAGTACTGCTTTTGAGCCATATTTCTCACTAAGATACATTGAATAATACCCTCCCAATGAAGAGCCTATTAAGCCCACTTTACCATCATAAGACTCTATCAGCTCTTCTAGTGTAGTGATAGCCAGCTCTGGTACATAAGAGAGTGAAGGGGCTATAAAATCAATACCTCTACTTTTAAAATACTCTCTAAAAAGTGTGCCTTTGCCACTTTGTCCTGATGTGCCAAAACCATGTATATAGATAATCATTTTATAAACCTTTTTATATGAATAAGAGTCAT
>JALSKH010000173.1 GCA_026988975.1 Campylobacteraceae bacterium | reverse complement strand
ATAGCAAACTTATCTATCCTCAATATGAGAATTATCACTCTAGCATTTATAACCTAGATAAAGGCTATATCTTTGGGACAAAAGAGTATAAAAACATCCAATGGGAAAAAGAGTATTACCAAGATAAAAACCAACTCTTCTACCTGCGTCCTTTAAGCCCCTACTATTTAGGTGCGTCCTACCTGATACTCTCACAAGAGATTAACCAAGAGCCACTTAATGAACTCTTTAGACTCTCTATGCTCTTTTTGCTTATTGCAGGGGTAATATTTACCCTTTTGGCACTCTTTTTAGGAAAGCTATTTATCGCCCCTATGAAAGAGTCTATGGAGACGATGAATAAGTTTATAGAAGATACAACCCATGAGCTAAACACCCCCATTAGTACCATCTTGACCAATATTGAGCTTTTGGAGACCATTCACAACTGTAGTGGAAAGCAGGAGATGAGACGGATTGACATTGCCTCTAAAACCCTCTCTAGGCTCTATGAAGATTTAACTTTTTTAAAGCTAAACCATAACTATCATCGCGATGTTAGCCCTCTGAATCTATCGGAACTCTTAGCCGAACGCATAGAGTTTTTTAGCACCATGATTGAGGCAAAAGAGCTTAAAGTAAAGAGAGAGATTAGCCCAAACATCATCTTAGCAATAGATAAAAATGATGCCATTAGACTACTAGACAATCTACTCTCCAATGCCATTAAATACAATAAAAAATTTGGAGAACTCAACATAGCACTAAAACCCAACGCACTCAATATCCAAAATTCAGGGCATAGCATTGAGGCTAAAAAGATAACAGAGATTCATCAACGTTTTAAACGAGCCAACAGCAGTGAGGGTGGTTTTGGGATAGGCTTAGATATTATTGGGCAAGTAGTTCAACGCTACAATTTCAAATTTCAAATCAGCTCAAAAGAGCAATACACAGAGGTAAACATCTTATGGTAAAACTATTTTTAATGACAAGCACACTCTTTTTAACCCTTAGCAATGCCAAAGAACCCTCTACTTTGCTTCAAAAAAACTGTTTAACTTGTCATGTCCAACAGCAGATACCAAGCGAACTCATCTATCGGCGTTATCTAATGAAATACAGCACCCATAAAAGCATCAAAAAGCAACTCTTATCTTATCTCAAAACCCCTAGCCCTCAAAGCTCCATTATGCCCAAACAGTTCTTTTTGAAGTTTCCCAAAAAAAAGGCTTTGGATTTAAATGAGACTATTTTAGAGCAGAGCATTGAAGCTTATTTGGACTATTTTGATGTTAGGGATAGCTTGAGTTTGAAGTAAACTAATATTTTACTAACAAACTTATTGTACTATTGCTTAATATTTGAATTAATAAGGAAATTTAATCATGAAAAAAAGTTTACTAACATCTTCTCTACTCCTAGCCTCTCTACTTCTTATAAATGGATGTGGAGATAATGGTAATGGAGGTGGAAATGGAAAAGGT
>JALSKH010000172.1 GCA_026988975.1 Campylobacteraceae bacterium | reverse complement strand
GCTCAAACACAACTGAACAGATACTAAAAACTCAAGAAGATGAAATCATATATCTAACAGAGTTGCAAAAACTTAAAAAGAGTGAAAAAGCTAGACTGTTTGAACTAGTAGAAGACAGGATGGTCTTTATATCAACAACAGATTTGACTGAAAACGCGCCATTTTTTATCATAGAGTTAAATGACAATAGTAGGATTTTAAACCATGGAGAGATACTATCTATAGATGATTATGTAAAGTATATAATCTTGAATTTTCAAAATAAATTTCCCGATACCAAACTCTCCAAAAAATTAGGAATTTCAAGAAAAAGCCTATGGGAAAAGAGGAAAAAATATGGACTCAACAAGAAAAAATAGACAAATTGTTATAGACTCTCAGGCTTTAGCAACCCTATCTTTTGCGCAAGAGGGTATCTTTAAACCAGTAGATAAACTCATGAATAAAGATGAAGCCATAGAGGTTGATAACACAAGATGTTATAAAGGAAAGCCATTTCCATTTCCTTTTATACTCGCACCCTCTGGTGAAAAAAACCAAGAAGTGATCAAAAGTGTAAAAAAAGGTGAGACTTTAGATATCGTTGTAAATGGTGAAATCAGAGGTCAAATTGTAGCTGATGGCTTTTTTGAGATAGACAGAAAAAAAAGAATAGAGCAGATATTTGGTAACTATGACACACAAAATCCAGCTACTAGAGAGTTTTTGGCAAGACTTGGAAGATACTCTATATACGGAAAATACAGAGTAGATTATGATGGTATAAAAAATGTAAAAAAAGAGATAAAACAAGCTATAAAATCAAGTGGAGCAAGAAGTGTGGCAGCTATCATGATGGATGCCAGGCCTTTTCACAGAGCTCATGAGAGGCTTCTTAGAATCACGCTTGAAAGAAGTGATTTAGTTATAGTCTTTCTCTCAAAACATCACAGAAAATCAACCAAAATCACTTATGAAGTAAAGCATGACATACTAAAATATGCCATAGATAACTATCTGCCTAAAAACAGGGTCTTGGTTGTTCCTTTTGAAAGCACTTATCTATTTGCCGGCTACAATGATGCTATACTCGACTGTATATGCGCCAATAATTTTGGTTGCAATAAATTTATATTGGGAAATAACCATACGGGCATCGGGCTCTACTATGATAAAAATGAGATAAAATCCATACTAAACAAGTATGAATCTCTAAATATCGACATCGAAGTAGTATCAAAGTTTGTATATTGTCAAGAGTGTAAAACTCTGGTCAACTCTAGCACTTGCCCTCATGGTCCGCATAAGCACATAAAATACAACTCAAAGGCTCTTAGGAGATTTTTCAGAGTAGGAATTCTTCCGCCTGCAGTTCTTATGAGGACTGATGTATCTTCTAAGTTTTTAAGTGCTTGCATGCCAAATAGATTTGAAAATATAAACACACTTTATGATGATATTTTTCCAAATGAGGGCTTATTGGAAAATCATAGTGAAG
>JALSKH010000171.1 GCA_026988975.1 Campylobacteraceae bacterium | reverse complement strand
CAAAATTGTCCAGCATTGTTTACAGACACCATTGTATTTGTTTTATGCCATTTTTGTGCAAGTATTCATTGGTTTTTGAAAATGGTTTTGAGCCGAAAAATCCTCTATATGAAGATAGTGGAGAGGGGTGAGGAGAACTCAAAACAAGATGCTTTGTTTCATCTATAAATTTTGACTTAGACTGAGCAGGTTTTCCCCACAAGATAAAAACCACTCCACTCTTCTCTTTGTTTATGATTTTTATAACACTATCAATAAACTTTTCCCAACCCTTTGCTTTGTGTGAATGAGCCTCTGCTTTACGAACTGTTAAAACTGTGTTGATTAGAAAAACTCCCTGCTTAGCCCATGAAATCAGCTCACCAGATTTTGGGATTTGACACCCCAAATCATCTTTTAGTTCTTTATATATATTTACCAACGATGGAGGCAAAGGTGTTCCTTTTTTTACTGAAAAGGCAAGCCCATGTGCTTGGTTCTCTCCATGATAAGGATCCTGCCCCAAGATGACAACTTTTAGATTTTCAAATGATGTTAGGTTAAAAGCATTGAAGATATCACTATATGATGGATAGATTGTATGAGTTTCATACTCACTCTCCAAAAACCCTTCTAACTCTCGCATGTAAGGCTTTTCAAGCTCACAAGAGAGAAGTTTTTTCCAGTTTTCATCCAAATATATACTCTTCATACCCTATTTCCCTTTACGCATAAAGCCTTCTTTTCCTAAACCAAACAAACAGCTAAATTTTTCTCATAACGATTAAAAAAATCTATCTAAATCAATATTGCTAATATTCTATCTTATTTTCCCTAAAATCTTTAAAAATAGTCATTATAACTGCGTGCTTTATGGTTTATTCAAAAAAAGTAAATCTAAGTACTGCAGGAGTAACAAAAATCATAAAAAGTTTAAAGTAGAGACTTGACCCCTTTTTTTTCTTTTTTTTGCATACTACAACACTCTTATCCTCATAAATAATACTCATATACTTTGCTATCTTTTCATCTATATGTTTGTTAATATCTAGTAGATTTTTTGTGTTAAGAGTAGTAGATATATACTCTAAACCTACTATATTTTTCTCTCTTTGCAATCTCTCTTTATTTTCATACTTCTCAAAAAGAGTAATCGCATAGGCTTGTTTTACATACTCACTCAAACGGCTCATCACCTTAAAAGTTTTTAAGTAGAGTTTGTGGTTTTTATCTAGTACAAGCGCTTTAGTATTGCCATAAAAAACCAAGTAATTATCTTCAGTTGTAAATCCTCGTGAATCAACTGCTTTTTCTACCAAACTTGCAAATAAAATATTCAGCCCATAAATACACCATATTTCACTTTAAAAAAGCTCTCCTTTCCCTCCACACATCTGAATCAATTGCTTAAAAGCTTTTGCAACTTTAGGAGCATTATAATCTGGCGATAAAACATGAAAATCTATATAATTTCTTGAGTCCATATATTTGCCATTACTATAATA
>JALSKH010000170.1 GCA_026988975.1 Campylobacteraceae bacterium | reverse complement strand
CTGTACTAAAATCTGAACTAAGGTTGATAAGTGTATCAATCAAAATTTAAAAAAAGGAGTAAACCATGAAAAAAGGTTTTACTATGATTGAGTTGATCTTCGTGATCGTTATTTTAGGTATATTAGCCGCAGTCGCCATTCCAAAATTGGCCGCAACAAGAGATGATGCAAAAGCAGCATCCATTAAAACAGACATTGGTACTGCCATGCAAGCTATTCCAGCTTGGTATCAAGGACAGAAAGAGGCATCTTTCTTAAATGCAATGAGTTTAGATACAAATGTTTGGGCAAAAACTGCTTCAAAGTGTGAATATAAATATACTGATGGGGCAAGTGACTATATAACAATGGGTCTTTATGCAAAAACCATTGATGTTAATGGTTCTGTTACTGCTGGTCCAACACTTCTTACTACTTGTGATGAAAGCAATGCATCAGTATTAGGTAATGCACCATTTTTGTCTATAAAACTGGTTAATACTACTGGTACAGATGGAGACATCGTTGGCATCCTAAAAAAAGATTTGGGAGTTAATGATGCAAATGTTTCTATTGGTGGTAAAAAAGTTAAGTGGTAATCTTTTGATTCTAAATAGACATGTAAAGACTGGAGTGTATCCAGCCTTTACTATGATAGAGCTTATATTTGTCATAGTTATTATTGGTATTCTCTCTGCTGTTGCTATACCAAAGCTTGCAGCTAGTCGTGATGATGCCGTGCTTGTCAAAGGCAAATCACAAGTAGCTGCTATTCGCAGTGGTATAGCTATGCAAAAGAATAAAAGGCTTATAGAGGGAGTGCCCCTTTCTATACCTCCAAATCTAGATAATGTTACGACTTACAATACATCTGACCAGAGACTGTTTAACTACAATGATGGAAATGGAAGCAATATCTTAGAGTATCCGATATATTCCAGGGTAAACCATGATGGCTCATGGGTTAAAACAGCCGCGAACGAGTACAAGATAACTCTCAGCAATTCATCTGTATCTTTTGACTATAATTCAACAACTGGTTCATTTGATTGTGACCATAACGCTGCAGATAATACTAAAAAAGAAAACTGTAAGGAATTGACAAAATAACTTGTACTACCAAATCTCTATATTAAGCTCTCCACTCTCTCCTTTGACTTATGTTAGCGAGTATGAGCTCAAAGTTGGCAATATGGTAGAAGTTTTTCTAAACTCAAAACAAAAACTAGGTGTTGTTATCCTGAAAACAACAAAACCAGAGTTTGAGTGTAGTGAAATTTTAAGTGTAAAAGATGAGTTTTTAAAGCCCATTTACATATCTCTTGCAAAGTTCATTAGCGAGTACTATGTCTGCTCTTTGGGTGATGCTTTGAAACTTTTTGTTCCCTCTTTTAAGAACCCTCTGCATGTAGAGCATAGTGTAAAAACAAATATTGTCCTCTCAAGCGAACAAAATAAAACCTTTGATTTTATACAACATCACCAAAAATCTCTTCTCTTTGGCGACACAGGAAGCGGAAAGAGTGAGATATATATAAAGTGCATACAAGAGTGCATAAACAGTGGCAAAAATGCCCTGTTTCTGATGCCGGAGATTGGACTAACACCACAGATGAAAAAGAGGCTAAAGTCTCATTTTGGAGATATAGTTGCCATTTGGCACTCAAAAGTAACTAAAAAAGCAAAAGAGAAAATTTTACAAAAATTGCAAAATGGCGAGATAGCTCTCATCGCAGGAACCAGATCGGCTCTGTTTTTACCGATAGAAAATCTTGGACTTATCGTTGTAGATGAAGAGCATGATGACAGCTATAAATCAAATCAAAGACCAAGATATAATGCGAAAGATTTGGCTATATTGTTTGCCAAAAGATTTGAAGCAAAGATCGTTTTAGGAAGTGCCACACCAACACTAGGAAGCTTCAAAAATCTTCCTAGATTTAGACTCAAGGGTACATATCACGACTCAAATAAGAAGTTTATCTATGAAAATTCTCCTAGCAAATTAAGTGATGCGATGCTAGCAAAGATAAAAGAGCATTTAAAAGCAGATGAACAAGTCATAGTTTTTTTACCAACTAGGGCAAATTTCAAATACATAAGTTGTCAAGATTGTGGCTCAAATATAAACTGTCCATACTGTAGTGTTGGTATGAGTCTTCATAGCGCTAAGCATGCATTGGTTTGTCACTACTGCAACTTTACGCAAAGAATCCCACAAGAGTGCCCAACTTGCAAAGGGCATAATCTGCACTCAAGTAGAATCGGCACAGCAGAAGTTGTAGCGAGACTAAGCGAAGTTTTCAAAGATAGGGTCGTCAAAAAATTTGACAGAGATGAAGTGCGAACGATGAGAAAACTAAACAGTATGTTAAAAGAGTTCAACGATAAAGAGATAGACATACTCGTAGGTACTCAAATGCTAGCAAAAGGGCATGATTACCACTCCATAGGGCTTAGCGTCATCATGGGCATAGATGCAGTTTTAAATATGCCAGACTTTAGAGCAAAAGAGAGAGCAGTTGCACTCGTACACCAGATTGCAGGCAGAGCAGGGCGAGCAGGAGAGGGCGAAGTATATATACAGACGCAAAATCCAGAGCTATTTAAAAGCTATATGAGCGATTATGAAGATTTTCTAAATGATGAAATGAGATACAGAAAAGATATATACCCTCCAAATATAAAGCTCTTAAAAGTGTTAGTTTCACATAAAAAAGATGAAAAAGCAGTCAAAATCTTAGATGATGTAAGAGTGATAGCCCTAAAATTTCCAAGATTAGAGATAGTAGGATACGGAAAATCAAACATAGAAAAGATAGCAAACAAATACAGATACAACATGCTCCTAAGAAGCCACGACACAGTAGAGCTTCTAAGATTTGCCCACTCATGCAAACACCTTCAAGTTGAGATAGATATAGACCCATTATCTTTCTCTTAATCAATTTTTTGTATAATGTTTTTATGAAAGGTGCTCGACATGATAGATATAGAACGATTAAAACCTCAAATTATAAAAAGGTTAAAACCTTTGAAGCCTGACAAGATTATACTTTTTGGTTCTTTTGCTTGTGGTGAGCCTACAGAAGATAGCGATATAGATCTGTTTCTACTGAAAGATGATTTGACTTTAGAAAAAACAAGAGAATACGAGATTATGGCACATAAATCTCTCAAAAATCTTATAAAAACATATAAGATTGGTTTTGATATATTGTCTGCTCCAACCAAATATATAAAAGAAAGAGAAGATTATTTTTATAAAGTTGATATAATGGAAAAAGGAGAAGTGATTTATGAATAAAGCTTCAGCTAAAGAGTGGCTGGTAAAAGTTTATCATGATTTAAGTTCAGCAAGAATTTTATATGATGCAAATCACTACACTGATAGTATTGGGGTTGAGTTGCATTATGCTATTGAGAAGTCACTCAAGTCTTTTTTGGCGCATGAAAATAAAAAGATACCAAAATCACATAATTTGCCAGAACTTTATGAGTTGGTTTGTGATAAAATTGCAATAGAAGATGAAGATATACTTTATGTCGCAAATAAATATCATATAGAGGCTTCATATCCTCAATATAATAGAAATTTACCAACAAAAGAAGAGATAGAAGAAGTTTTAAACTTTACAGAAGAGCTTTTTAATAATACATGTAAAATATTAGATATTCGAAAAGAAGATATAAAATGATAAAAAGATACCCAACTAAAAAGATATTTGTAGGAGATGTGCCAGTCGGCGGGGATGCTCCTGTAAGCGTGCAGTCTATGACTTACTCTAAAACTAGAGATGTTGAGGCTACTGTGGAGCAGATCAAAAGACTTCACTTTGCAGGGTGCGATATAGTTCGCGTGGCTGTTCCTGATTATGAAGATGCTAGGGCTTTGAGGGCGATAAAAGAGCAGACAACACCTCCGTTGGTAGCAGACATCCACTTTAACTACAGACTTGCTTTGATAGCTGCCGAAGTTGTAGATTGTATCCGAATAAATCCGGGAAATATCGGCGATAAGAGTCGTGTCAAAGAGGTTGTAAAAGCTTGTCAAAACAGAAATATACCTATAAGGATAGGCGTAAATAGTGGCTCACTAGAGGAGCAGTTCGATAACAAGTATGGACCAACTCCAAAAGCGATGATAGAGTCTGCACTTTATAACATAAAATACCTTGAAGATTTGGGTTTTACAGATATAAAGATTTCGCTAAAAGCTAGCGATGTCCAAAGAACAGTGGAGGCTTACAGAGCACTTCGTTCATTAGTCGAGTACCCCTTTCATCTTGGAGTTACAGAGGCTGGGACGCTTTTTCACTCTACTGTAAAATCTTCTATAGCACTAGGCACACTTTTACTTGAGGGAATCGGCGACACGATGAGAGTCTCTATAACTGGTGAATTAGAAGAGGAGATCAATGTAGCAAGGGCGATTCTAAAAGACAGCGGAGTTGCAAAGGGCGGGTTGAACATCATCTCATGCCCGACTTGTGGCAGGATTGAGGCAAATCTTGTCAAAGCCGTGGCGCTTGTTGAAGAGAAGACAAAGCATATAAAAGCTCCATTAAATGTCTCTGTGATGGGTTGCGTTGTAAATGCCATAGGCGAAGCAAAACATGCCGATGTGGCTATCGCCTTTGGAAAAGGACAGGGTTTGGTGATGAGAAAAGGCGAGATAGTAGCTAAATTAAAAGAGGAAGAGTTAGTGGAGAGATTTTTACAAGAGTTGGATAAAGCAGTACAAGAGAGTGAAAAGTAGATGCAAAATTTACACAATATAAACATAGAAAGGTCGATTTTAAGCTCCATTTTGTTTGAGCCAGGCTCTTTTGAAGATATAGCAGCAACTCTGAAGCCAAGAGATTTTTATCTACCAAGTCACAAATACATCTTTGAAGCGATGCTTGAGTGCGAACGAGAAGATTTGCCGATAGATGAAGAGTTTATAAAGAAAAAACTAAATCAAGAAAATCGTTTTGATGAAGATGCGATGCTTGAGATACTCTCCACAAATCCACTGCCATCAACCAAAGCTTATGTGCAAGAGATACGAGAAAAAGCGATAAAAAGGGAGCTGATAGAGCTTACAACACAGATAAAAGATGTAGCAGTTGATCAGGATTTGCCATCTATAGATGTAGTTGACTTAGTTCAGCAAAAGCTCTACCAAATCACCCAAGAGAGTGGAACTAAGGAGTTTAGAGAGGCCCCTGAGATGACAAAGGCTACGCTTGAGCATATACTTGAGCTTAAAAAAAGGGGAAATCAAGTAGTAGTTGGACTAGATACAGGATTTTCAAAATTAAATGAGCTAACAACAGGCTTTGGCAAAGGAGACTTAGTCATAGTAGCCGCAAGACCAGCGATGGGGAAATGTTTGGCAAAAGGAACAAAAATTCTCATGTATGATGGCTCTTTGAAGGCTGTTGAAAAGATAAAAGTCGGAGATAAGCTTATGGGCGATGATTCGACTCCAAGAAGAGTGTTATCTTTAGCTCACGGAAAAGAGGAGATGTACTGGGTAAGACAGAACAAAGGTATAGATTATCGAGTAAACAGATCTCACATTCTCTCTCTTAAAAGAAGCAGAAATGAAGGAAAACATTCTCACGGAGATATTTTAAATATCTCAATAGAGGAGTATCTTAAAAAATCTGATAAATTTAAATCAAACTATAAAGGGTATAAGGTAGCTGTAAAATTCGAGGAAAAAGAGTTGCCTGTGGAGCCATACTTTATAGGTTTATGGCTTGGTGATGGAAGAAAATCGGATGTCAGGATAGCAAATACTGACAAAGAAGTGGTGAATTATCTCAGAAAATATGCTCATAAACTAGGTGAAAAATTGGTAAAATCGAAAGAGGATGGAAAGTGTCCTATGTATGGAATTACAAGCGGGCAAATTGGTGGCAAAAAAGACTCTTTTGGTCTGCAGTCAAAACTTAGAGAGTTAAATTTGATAAATAATAAACATATTCCGCAAAAATATCTGATAAACTCTACACAAAAAAGATTGGAATTGTTAGCAGGATTGCTCGATAGCGATGGATACTATGACAAAAATTGTAAAGGTTTTGAGATAACCCAAAAAAATAGAAAACTAGCCATTCAGATAAAATTTTTGGCTGATTCACTGGGTTTTAGGACATCTTTGATAAACAAAGAAGCAAGTATTAAAAAGATAGATTTTAAAAGTAGAGTTTATCGCGTAAGAATCTTTGGGGATGTAGATAAAATACCAACAAAAATCAAAAGAAAAAAAGCAGTTTCATGGACAGCCAAGAGAAGTTGGAACCAAACAGGTATAAAAGTAAAATTTGATAAAATAGATGACTATTTTGGTTTTGAGATTGACGGGAATAGCCTTTTTCTACTAGAGGATATGACTGTCACACACAATACTGCACTGTGCTTAAATCTTGCTCAAAATGCTCTTGATGACGATAAGGGTGTGGCTATTTTTTCACTTGAGATGCCGGCTGAACAGTTGATGCTTAGGATGTTTAGTTCTAAAACATCTATCCCGTTGCAGAAAATAAGGCGAGGAGATTTGAGCGACGATGAGTGGAGTAGGCTTTCGAGTGCGGCTGATGAGATGAACCAAAAGAGTTTTTTTGTGGATGACAATGGAAATGTAGATATACACCAAATTCGCTCGAAACTGAGAAAACTCAAGACAAATCACCCTGAAATCTCACTATGTATCATAGACTATCTTCAGTTGATGGGCGGAAGCGGAAACAAAGACAGACATCTTGAAGTCAGCGATATGAGTAGGGGATTGAAGCTTTTAGCTAGAGAGCTAGAGATGCCTATCGTTGCGCTTTCACAGTTAAATAGAGGCTTAGAGAGTAGGGGTGACAAAAGACCAATGCTAAGTGATTTAAGAGAGTCTGGAGCGATAGAGCAAGATGCAGATATCATTCTTTTTGTCTATCGCGATGATGTTTACAGAGTGCGTGAAGAGAAGGAAAAAGAGCAAAGAGCCAGACTTGAAGGTAAAGAGTATAAAAGCAACTTTTTTGAAAAACCAGAAGAGAGTGCAGAGATAATCATCGGTAAAAATAGAAATGGCCCGATTGGTGTGGCAAATATGGTATTTCAAAAAAATACTACAAGATTTGTAGATGCAGGAGGAGTCCCTGTCGAGATAATTTATAAAGATGCTGACAAAAAAGAGGGTAAAATCTCAATTCCCGCACTATAGTGGATAGATGGAAAAGGCTCCACTCTTTTTAGATTTTAGAGAGAAAATTTTAGCATTTTTTGTGCTTTTTTCACTCTTTTGTCTCTCTTTGGGGTGGCAGTATCACAGATACAGTAGCTTAACTTCAAAGCCTCTACATGTAGAGGTGGTAAAAGTTCTAAATCACTATGTCAAACACAAACGAAATGGCAGGGCTTATGATGTTTTTAAGTTAAAAAGCAAAGATGGTTATAGTTTTTATACTGTTACTTGGAGAAGTAAAAATATCCCCATAGGCTCTTACGCTCGCATCAAATTTAAAACCGATAAAATCTCATTTTTTGGTTATTTGAAAAACTTTTTTGCTGTTAATATTTTTATAAAACAGATAAAAAGTAAAAAAGAGACTCTAGGAAAAGTAGAGTCATATATAAAAGACCAACATAAAACAGAGGATTTAAAAGAGATCTTTTCAGCTCTGTTTTTGGCTACAAATATACAAAAAAGTACAAGACAAAAGATACAAAAGCTAGGAATATCACATCTAGTTGCTATCAGTGGGTTTCATTTGGGGCTTATCAGTGCTATTTTGTACCTTTTGATTTCTCCGGTATATAGGCTCTTTCAAGATAGATTTTTCCCTTATAGAAATGCAAAAGCTGACCTGGCCTTTGTTGTTTTTGCCATTCTGTTTGGCTACATGTATATTTTGGATTTCTCTCCCTCATTTTTGCGCTCTTTTGTCTTGTCACTGTTTGGTTTTTTTCTTTTTAGCAGACACATAAAAGTTATATCGTTTGCTACTCTCTTTTTGAGTGTTGGTTTTATATTGATTATGTTTCCTCGACTCATTTTTTCTGTCTCTTTTTGGTTCTCTGTTAGTGGAGTTTTTTATATATTTTTATTTCTTCAGCACTTTAAAAATTTGAGTAAAATTTGGATTTTTATACTTTTAAACTTTTGGGTATTTATTCTCATGATGCCTATAGTGCATTTTGTGTTTAAGGTTTTTACGCCACTTCAGCTATGCTCACCACTTTTAAGTATGGCTTTTGTGCCTTTTTATCCGATAGAACTGTTTTTGCATATCATAAACCATGGAGGGTTGTTTGATATATGGCTTGGAAAATTGTTGAATCTACCGACAACAACATATGAGATATTAACGCCTTTATGGTTTTTAGTTCTCTATATCTCACTCTCTCTTTTTGCTATTTTAAATAGGTGGATTGCTTTATTTCTTCTCTTTTTATCCTTGGGTATTTATATCCGATACTTCCTTTTGTAGTTTTTCAAACTCCTTTAAAAAGTCAAATGAGTTATCATTTTCTTTTGATTCTTTCTCTATATTTTTACATATATTTGCGATTTTAGTCAATCTCAGATTTGCGGCACCACCTTTGATTTTGTGAGCATCTTTGTATATCTCATCGAAATCTAAAGATTTTATCGAGGATGATAGTTTGGAGAGATCACTATCAACTGTTTTGAAGAAATTGTCAACTATCTTTTGAAACACCTTTAGAGGGATATGCAACTCTTTGGAAACTGACTCTATATCAAATTTACTGACCTCTTTGTGTTCTTGTGTTTGTGGTTGTTTCGTGTGCTTTTCTTCACTTGTGATGTTAGTAAGATATTTTTTAAGCACTTCATCTAGCCTCTCTTCTTGGATTGGTTTTGCAATGTATCCATCAAAGCCTAGAGAGAGAAACTTCTCTTTGTCCCCTGATACTGCATTTGCCGTGAGTGCAACAACAGGCGTTGATATACCACTCTCCTTGATAATTTTAATGGTCTCTATGCCATCTCTGACAGGCATATGGATGTCTAAAAACACCAAGTCATACTCTGTTTTTTCAAGTTTCTCAAGAGCTAGTTGTCCATTTTCTACCATCTCATAATTTATCTCTCCTCTCTCGTCAAGGAGCGCTGAGAGAAGTTGCTGATTTATAGGGTGATCTTCTGCTACTAAGATTTTCCCTTTGAAACTACCTGTTTCATCTGCTTCTTCTATTCCATTTTTTACTGAAATTTTAGCTGAGTGAGTATGTTTCAGTTCTAAAAATATATCAAAAATGCTAGAAGCATTAAATGGGATATCTAGTATATAGTATCTGTTTTTATACTTTTCTTTAACTTCATCTTTATCGGTTACTATACATATCGGAACAATATGATCATCATTTTTTAGTAGCGAAAGTTCATCATCACATATAAAAGCCATATCATATTTATGTTTAAGGGGGAGCTGAATATTGTCAACTATCTCTACTCTCGCCATTGACTTTAGGTATTTTACAAAGAAGTTGACATCTTTATCCTTATCTGTCCATCTACTGTATATCAAGATATCCAAATCATTAAAATTATCTTTTTTCTCATTTGTCATTTCACAAATTTCAAATTCAGTTTCAAAATAAAACCTACTACCTTCTCCCTCATCACTCTCTATTTTTATCTTGGAATTCATTGACTTTACGATCTTATCGGATATCGTGAGTCCTAGTCCAGTTCCACCAAATTTTCTTGTTATCGAGTTGTCTGCTTGAGAAAATGCTTCAAATATACTCTTTTGTTTATCTTTGGAGATACCCATGCCACTATCTTGTATGCTAAATTCAATCTGGCATCTTTTATCAGTTGTATTTTTTAGTTCAACTTTAGCTTCAATTGTGCCGTTTTGTGGAGTAAATTTTATAGCATTTCCCAAAAGATTTGATACAACCTGTTTTAGTTTGTGTTTATCACCAATTATGCAAGTAGGAAGTCTTGGATCTACAAATACTTTATAGTTTATAGATTTCTCATAAGCTTTTGCCCTAAAAAGTTCCATCGTTTGTTCAAAATGTTTAAGAGGCTCAAATTTACTATTTTCCAAAGTTATATCTGAAGATTCAATCTTTGAAATATCAAGTATATCATTGATGATACTTAGAAGAGTTTCGGCACTTCCATCTATGGTGGAAAGGTATTTTCCTGCTTTTTCAGGAAGATTTTTCTCTCTGAGTAGTAATTTTGTAAAACCTATTATAGCATTTAGTGGCGTTCTTATTTCATGGCTCATGTTTGCCAAAAATTGACCTTTGGCAGCTTCGGCTTTTAAGGCCTTCTCTCTGGCTTTATATATATCGGTGATGTCAAATCTTAAAGCTATAAACTCTATGATTTTTCCACTAGCATCAACTATAGGAGATATAGTAGCGTGAACTACATAGTAATCTCCATTTTTCTTTCTATTTTTAATTTGTCCCTTCCATATTTTCTTGTTTAGTATAGTTTCCCACATCTCTTTAAAAGTCTCTTTTGGTGTATCATGGTCTCTTACTATATTGTGGTTTTTGCCTATTAACTCCTCTTTTGAGTAGCCTGAAATATCTATAAATTGGCTATTTACATAGGTGATTTTCCCATGTTTGTCAGTTTTGGATACTATAGCAGAAGCATCCACAGCCTTTTTATACTCAAGAAGAAGCTTATTTGCATTTTCCAAGCTTCTTTTGTACTCTTCCGATTTTGTTATGTTGGTAAAAGAGACTATGAACTTCTCTCCATTTGCTACTCTATTTACATCCACTAAAAAAATTGAAGTGATGTCGTTATGTTTTATCTTTACCTTATGCTCTATGCTTTCATTTCCAACTATATACTCTATCCAGTTTTTATCCTCAAAAGTGTATATATAACCATCCTCTTTTATAAAATAATCACATACACACCCATGTTTATTTTTAAACTCATCTAAAGTGTTGTATTCGTCAAAAAAATCAAAAAAACTTTTATTGACTTGCAGTATCTCTTTTGAATTATTTACTAAGATTATATTTTTTTGAGAATCCAACAACTCTTTTATGAAGTCTCTCTCTTCTTGCACAAGTTGCATTTTA
>JALSKH010000169.1 GCA_026988975.1 Campylobacteraceae bacterium | reverse complement strand
CTCCCACCTCATAAGATATATCTCTACCAAATCGTAAGACTCTTTCCCCTTTTGTAATCACTATATCTTTTTTATTCATACCTTGTAGTGCCATAGAGGCAACAATCTCCATAAAAAGATTGGGATTCTCTTCTATCATAATAGCCGTCTCTTCAAATATCTTGTAGATAGCCTCTAGTGGTGTTTTATCTTCTATGCTTAGTTGCATCTGCAAACTCCATAGCTCGATGTAGTAGATAAGCACCTCTTTTTTACTTTTAAAATAGTTAAAAAAGGTCATCTCGGAGATATCTAACTCTTTGGCTATCTCTTTGACCGATATATCTGCCAAAGATTTACTTTTGAGCTTTTGACTAAAAGTATCTAAGATTTTTAGTTTGAGGGTGGCATATTTTTTCTCTCTCAAGGAGAGTTCATTTTTTGGCATTAGTCTGTCCTAAAATTTTAGTTAAATAAATTATTTTAGTATACTAAATAAATAATCATTAATATCTGCTGAATCTTACCTCATATACGACCCATTATTCACATCAATCGTCGTCCCATTGATATACTCAGGCGACTCTGTAGCCAACCATAGCATCGCCTTGGCTACCTCATCAGCTTTGGCAAATCTACCCGTTACCACTGTCTTTAAAAATGCCTCTCGTCTAGCCAAAGGAATAGTTTCTAGCATATCAGTCTCTACTGGACTAGCAGCAACAGCATTGATGACTACGCTACCCTCAAAAATCTTGGCAAAGCTCTTTGTAGCGTTAATCAGTCCTGCTTTGGTTACACCATACCAAACATCGGGATGTCCTATCTGCCCTGCTATTGAAGTATTGTTTACAACACGCGTTGCACCTGCTTTCACACACGCTTCTATCAGCTTGATAGGTGCTTCTAAGTTGAGCTTTATCATAGCATTTACTTTTTCTTCTGGGTAGGCATCATAAGGGAGAGAGTACATCACTCCTGCATTGTTGATAAGTATATCTATCTTCCCCAATGACGCTACAAGTGCAGGTATACCCTCCACATTGGTCAAGTCATACGTTATACATTCCACTTTATCTACATACGCAAAGTCTTTAAAGTCGCGTGCTATGGCTATGACTTTGTAGTCTAATTCTAAAAAAGCTTTGGTAAGTTCTAAGCCTATGCCTTTGTTGCCACCTGTGATTAGTACTGTTTTCATATTTTTACCTTCATTTTAAATTTTTGTTTTGTTTTCTAATCTAACTTGACCACTCTCAACATCACGAATATAAATCTTTCCTATGTTTTGTGGGTATTTTTTAGCCAATGCCAAATAGACCTCTTTGTCTTTTTCTCCACTATCGCCATAGCAGTCCCAAACGATGTGAGGAAAGAGTTCAATAAGCTTTTCTATGTGTGAAAATTTGTAAGAGAGTTGGTCAAACAGAGGGTCGGCGTTGTCTCCATGGGCTTTTTTTGTAATAATGGTTCGCTTTTGAAAATGATGATAATCTAAAAACTTATCTATGCTACTTTGCAACTGTCTAGGTGAACCTGTTACAATAAATAGTGGGG
>JALSKH010000168.1 GCA_026988975.1 Campylobacteraceae bacterium | reverse complement strand
CCATATGCTAAGTAGCCTACAAAAATTTGCTACAAAACAAGAGTCTTTTAGTAAAATCAAACGTAAACTAGGAGAGGTACTCCATGGATAATGCACTCCCAACAGGCAAACTCTCTCGTGGTAAAGTAGTAGGAAAAGCACTGCTTAAAATAGGTGCTAAAAAAACAAAACGTTTTGTGACAAACGGTGACAAAACACAAAACCATGAAGAGATAGCAGATATTATCTTCGATGCACTAGGTGAGCTCAAAGGTGTGTCTGTCAAAATAGCCCAACAAGTGGCTTTGGGCATGCCGTTTTTACCGCCTGCGTATTTAGAAAAAATAAGCAAATCATTTAATGCTATACCTAGTATCAACAAAGCGCTAGTAAGAAAAATAATCAAAACAGAGCTAGGACTCTACCCGCAAGATGCTTTTGAGAGTTTTGAGATGAGAGCATTTTCGGCTACCTCTTTAGGGCAAGTGCATTTAGCGACCAAAGATGGTGAACAACTCGCCGTAAAAGTACAATACCCTGGCATCAAAAAAAGCATTGAGTCCGACATGAGCCTCATACACTTTGGTATGAAACGCTTTGCCAAAGGGCAAAATGTGGACCACATAGTAGGAGAGATAGAAGCACGTCTTTATGAAGAGGTGGACTATGTACTCGAAGCAAAGAACTGTGACTTTTTCAGAGAAAATCTACAGATAAAAAATATCATCATACCAAAGGTCTATCATGACCTTAGCTCTGAAAAAGTCTTGACTACTTCATATTTAGAAGGTTTAGACTTTGACACCTACCTGCTAGCTAATCCCAGTCAAGAAAGCAGAGATGCTTATGCACAGCTCATCTTTGACAGTTTTTTTCATGCACTCTACAAACTAAAAAGCATACACGCAGACCCAAATCCAGGGAATTTTTTGTTTATGCAAGGTGCCAAGCTAGGGCTTATAGATTTTGGATGCGTGAAGAAAGTAGAAGATGATTTTTTACAAATGTACAACCAACTACACCTCAATCTATTACAAGACAATGACGACCTGTCCATTATACAACAGTACATAAAACTAGACATGATAGAAGAAGAGGGTGAAGAAAAAATGCTGAAATTTTATACTGAAGTCATCAAGCCTCTTGACACTCTATATAAAGAACCTCTCGTAGGTGACAGCTACAACTTCAAAGACAACCCTGACTTCGCCAAAAGAGGTTTTGAGATGATATTTGAAGTGCAACAAAAACAGTTTCACTCTGTACATAAACTCAATGAGCAGTTTTTGTTTATCAACCGAACTTTACTTGGCTATTATGCACTTTTTGAGAAGATGGGTGCGAGGATTGAGACTGGATATGTGAAAAGTTTGATGAAGGAGTTAGTATGAAGAAATGGGTAGGAAATTGGATAATAGCGACTGCTATAATCCATACTTTATTTGCGTTTATCATATTTAAAGATACATGGGAAATTATTATATCTAATGGTATTTTTAATACTGTTGGAGATGATGCTAAAATAGCTGGAGTAGTGTTTTTCTTTTTATGGGGTATCTTATTTTTTGCATTTGGGTTCAC
>JALSKH010000167.1 GCA_026988975.1 Campylobacteraceae bacterium | reverse complement strand
GCCTCACCAAGCCCAAAACCTAGCTTCCCACCATATGTAAGAAAGTAGAGTCCGATAGCAGCGATAATCGCCCCAAATACTGAGTAGAGTGATGCTTTGGTTTTAAAGATAATGTATAGCAAAAAGGGGACTATGACGACATTTAAACCAGTCAAAAAAGCAACAGTCGAAGAGAGGCTCATAGTCAATCCAAAAGTTTGAAAGGCAAAACCCAAAAACATAAAAACCCCAAGAACAGAGCCTGCACGCAAAGTAGCAAAATCAACACTTCGCAATCTTTTATATGAGACTAAAGCCATCAACAAAAACGCAAAAAGAAATCTCCAAAAAAGAAATATATATACCGGAGTACTCTCCACCGCCTCTTTAACAATAAAAAATGTACTTCCCCAAGCAAGCGCCACCAAAAAAAGAAGAAAATCGGCACCATACTCTCTTATCTTCATTTAATTACCCCTCGTACTATTGCTACGTCTATCGCCGAGAAAATATACATTTAACTACTCTGCTTTAATCAAATAGACTTAATTATCCGTAATTTTATCCAAAACTACACATAAATTCCTATTTTTTAGACAAAAAGCCAACAATTAGACAATTTTTGCAACATCTTTACTTTAATTTTAGTTATAATTGCTAGAATTACAAAGCGTTATTAAATAGACAAGATTAGAAAGGTATAGATGAGTACTATCGTTAGCATGAAAAATATTGATAAATTTTTTGGTGATTTTCATGCTCTTAAAAATATAAATTTCAAAGTTGACATTGGAGAGATTGTTGTTGTTTGCGGACCAAGCGGGAGTGGCAAATCTACACTCATAAGATGTATAAATAGACTAGAAGATATAGACAGTGGTGAGCTCACTGTTGATGGTATCGATGCTTATGCGAAAGATACCAAGCTAAATGAACTTCGTGCTGAAACAGGTATGGTTTTTCAGCATTTTAATCTTTTTCCTCATCTCACTATCCTTGAAAACATCACTATTGCACAGAGAAAAGTAAAAAAAATCTCCAAAAGAGAGGCAGATGAAGAGGGATTGAGGCTGCTTGAGAAAGTGGGACTCGTTCAAAAAGCTGAAGGCTACCCAAATGAACTTAGTGGTGGTCAAAAACAGAGAGTTGCCATAGCAAGAACACTTGCGATGAAGCCAAAAGTCCTACTTTTTGATGAGCCGACAAGCGCACTCGACCCTGAGATGATAGGTGGAGTCTTGGATGTTATGAGAAGCTTGGCAGAAGAGCACTATACGATAGTTTGTGTCACGCACGAGATGGGCTTTGCTAAAGAAGTTAGCAATAGAGTAGTCTTTATGGATGAGGGTGAAATCTTAGAAGAGGGAACACCTGATGATTTTTTTAATCGTCCAAAAACTGATAGAGCTAAGAAATTTTTACAAGAGATATTGACACATTAAAAGTTTAACTAGAAATAAAAAAATTTAAAAGGAGTCAACTATAAAGAAACCTAACTAAAAAAGATTGATTTTAAAGTTTCATAATGAAACACCATAAGCTAAATTTTCATCAAATTTAGTTTTGTTCTTTAATAACACAAATATTGTTC
>JALSKH010000166.1 GCA_026988975.1 Campylobacteraceae bacterium | reverse complement strand
TTTTCATAAATGGCGTTGGCAAGTGCAAGCTCTTTTTTCAGGGATGCTATTTCCACATCAACACCTTCTATCTCCGTTCTTATTTTTGCGATTTTTAGAAGAATCCCTTTTTTTGCAAGTTCAAACTGTGACTGCATTTTGAGTTTCTGGATTTTTGACTTTTCAATCTTTGCCGCATCAACACCACCGTTAAAAAGATTCCAGCTTAGTCTTGCACCTATAGTGTAAGCCTTATGATCATTGGCATTTGTCAAGAAAGTGTTATCTGCAGTACTTACTTCTCCAAAAGCGCCAACTGTTGGATAATATGCCGCCTGACTTACTTTGAGCATATCTTTTGTGATTTTGAGTCCTTTTGCCGCTTTTTTTAAGTCAACATTATGTGCTAAAATATTTTCATCGCTCATTTTAGGCATAGCAACTTCTGTAGCAGGCGTTTGAATTTGGTCTACTTTTTGGTTGAGTAAAAAACTGATGTAGTGATAGAGCAGTTTTTTGTTAGAACGCATTTGTACCAAAAGTCTCTCAACATTGCCTTTTTTTGCCTGTACTTCAAGGAGGTCTACTTTTTTTGCATAGCCTACTGCTATCATCTCTTTTGTCGTATCTTCCAAAATATGGATATTGTCTAAAATCTTATTGAGATTTTTTATAGATGAATCAAGCAGAGCCATATCGTAAAAACTTTTTTTAAGCTCATACTCTTTTTGTGTTTTGATTTTATCTTTGTCCAAAGATTTTATCTCTTTCATTTTTTTCATAATATCTGTGTATGAACTGAGCATAAAACCTGTAAAAAGTGGTACTTCGTATTTGAGTTTGCTTTGAAAAAAGTTTCTGTATCCCGGATAATTTAAATCTGTCGGTTGCACAGTTAAAACATTAGTAGTTCCCGGAGGAGGAGTTAAAAAATCAGCAAAACCAAAATCACCAAAATCTGCTTCACGTGAAGTCAGCTTAAAACCAAAAACATTTCCCGCATCATTGGAACGCGCGGCATCCTGCGTGAATGTCAATGCTCCCCAGTTTTTCCCCAATACCGCATCAATATCCTCTTTTGCAGAGCGTTCATCAAATGCAGCAGCTTTGATTTCCAAGTTTTTTGTTTTCAAAAGCTGTAATGCCTCATCAAGTGTCAGTTTTTCGGTCGCTGACGCAGATACATGTAACAGCAAGGAAAACGCAAAAATACTCACTAATCTTTTCATTTTTCATCATCCTTTTTATGGTTATAATAATTTTAAGTTTAAATTATAACATATATTTTATTTTCATATATCACATTATTATCACATTTGTTGAAATACAGTTTGCTTCGTTTTGGACGACTCTTCTGATATTTACAAAAAAGATATACAATACTTATAAAAAATATAAGGATATTTAATGTATAGATATTTGTTTCTAATAAGTATACTATTTTTTACCGCATGTGAAGAAAAATCTGATTTAAGTCTTAATGGCAAACAACTTTTAGAGCAAAAATGTAGCAAGTGTCACAATACGGACCTGCCTCCAAAAACTTTTGCAGATGAAAAAGCACCGCCTATGATGGCGGTTGCTTTTCATAT
>JALSKH010000165.1 GCA_026988975.1 Campylobacteraceae bacterium | reverse complement strand
CGGTTTTCAAAGAAGAGATCAAAGATGGTGATATTTATAATTTTATATATGAACCAAAAATCGGTGTAAAAATCTACAAAAACTCTAAATTTATCACCACTATCAAAGGATTAGAGTTTAAAAAAGCACTTTTTGGCATATGGCTTTGCGACAAACCAGCTCAAGAGAGTTTAAAAAAGAGGATGTTAGGAGTTTAACTTTTCAAACACATAGGGCATATACCTTTTATGATTATGCTCTCTATCTTGTATCCTTTCATATTTATGATATTTTCTTCACTTAGGCATGAGATTGTGTTGCATTTTGTGCATATAAAGTGTGGGTGAAAATTTTGCTCTAAGCTGAAGTATCGTTTTTTGTCATTTGATTCAAAGCTTCTTATGATGGAGTTTTCTTCAAATTTGGAGATATTTCGGTAAAAAGTGGCTCTATCCATGGAGAGCTCATCCCTTACATCTTCGTAAGAGATGGGTCTGTTTTGTTCCAAAAGTATCTCTAAAATCTCAACTCTAGCTGGGGTTAATTTTAAATTTTTCTCTTTGATTATCTCTTTGATTTTCATAAAAGAATTATATCGTAAATTCTCTATACTTTAGGAGCTTTAGTTTGTTCTGCAAACTCATATATATCTTTTTTCTTTAAATCTCCATTGTAAACAACAGTTGATGGGTCTATTTTGGTTGTATCTTGGTCTAGCACTTTTGGTACTGCATTTGCATCCTCTAAAACTTGCATGTGCCTATCTAGTTCATCTTCACTGTAGCTCATCTGCATATCAGCTGCTATCACATGTTCAATTCCCTCTATAACTCTTAGTTTGCTAAGTTCTTCAGAGACATCTTCACCCTCGATAGTTATGATTATCTTTCCGCTTTCATCGTGAAAATGATAATCACAAACTTCACACTCTTTCAAATCTTCTACAACTTCTTCCAAATGTTTTGGCAGTGTTTGCACTACTATACTTGATATATTCATATTTTACTCCGTTAATTTCCAAAATTTTATCTTATCTTTGCTTGTTGTAAATATTTCACTATTATTCATAAAAATGATGTTTGAAATCGTACTTTTATCTCCAGACAACTCATAAATATCCTCTTTTGTATCTACATTAAAGATGGTTATATTGTTTGCAAAATCACTAGGATATGCACATAACTTACCATCAGGGCTTACTCCTGTACTATAGACCATAAATTTTGCTTTTTTATAGTATGCATTAGAGCTATTGTCTTTATATATACCACATCTTCTATCTTTACTGGCTATCGCTATAGTATGATTTTTATAATCCACTTGATATACATTGTCTAGATTTTGACCCTTATAAACTTTGATAATTTTCCCGTTCAGTGTTCTTAAAAGCGTGGCACTTCCACTCTCGTCAGCAAGAACCATCTTTGTTTTATCAAGATTCAGTGCAAAATCAGAAAATTTTGACTCAGAAACTTGAATTTTATATATAAACTTTTTACTCTTTAAATCATACAAAACAACCTGCGAACTAAGAAGCGCTAAGATTATCCTGTTTTTAGTTATAAATTTTGCTTTTACTATAGGTAACTTATCTTTTTTATCAAAAATCAAACTATTCTTTTTGCCATTATAAAGATATAGCCTACTAAACCCCTCTTCTCCTTGCGAAACAAAAAGCAAGTCATCGCCCATCTTATCAACAGAAAATACCCTCGTATCGCTTATATCTCCTAGAAAATCTTTTATCTTATCAAATTTTATAACTTTATCTTTTTTGCGAGTCTCTATATCAAATACATCAACCTTGCTACTATCAGTTGAGGCATAAATCTTTCCGTCCTGAACTAATACAGCTAAAATCTCGCCATCTGCTTTTATGCTGTACAAAGGATCTATATCTCTTGCGACTAACTGCAAAATCAATATAAAAAAGATAAAGAGAGTTTTTCTCATCCCATTGCCTCGCTATTGTATCTCTGTTGATACTTTGCTATCTCAATCTTCACCTCTTCAAAGTGAGCTATGGTAACATTGTCATCTTTTTTCCACTCAACCTCTATATCTCCACCATAATCATCACCCATCTGCTCTATCGCATCTTCATACGAAGCTATATCTTTACATGTAGCCACTCTTTTATCAAGAGTATCCAAAAGTTCTATAAACCATCCGCCTAAGCCATCTTCTTTGATAGTTGATATAAATTTTACTGCCATTTTTCCACCTTTATCGCCTCGCAGGGACATACGCCTACACAAAAACCGCAACTCGTACACTTTTGTGTATCTATCTCAGGTCTAAAGAGTCCTAGATAATCTATAGCATTATCCAAACAGACATCCTTACAACTAAAACAGATAGTTTTATGCCAACTCATGCATTCTAACATATCTATCGTGATTTTAGCATTAATATTTTTTTTAAACTCTATCTGCAAAACACCAAATTCACAAGCCTTAGCACACTCATCACAATATGTGCATCCGCTCTTCTTAAAATCCAAAATAGGAGTTTTATCTTCTTTGATAACTATGATATTTTCTTCACAAACTGTTGCGCATTTACCATCGCACTCTATGCACAGTTTTGAAAAACTATCACTATCTTTGACATAAGGGGGTCTTATATCGAAACTCTCTCGCCCCCTTTTGCCAAAAGATGCAAGAGAGCTAAAAAGCTCTCTTCTTTTTATCATTTGACTGTATTTATACCTTGATCATATGTATTTACAAGATTTGAACGATTCATCTGCTTTTTATTCATATAATCTGGCTGAAATGTATTGCCCACCAATGGTTTTGCATTTGATTGGACTACATGACACTGCGTACAGTTAAATCTTCCTGCGTAAAGTTTTCCATGAGTCGGAGTTGCAAAAACTTCATTTGCTCCGCCATTTGGTCTAGCTACAACTTTACCTTTTTTTATAAGCTTACCATTTTTAGCTACTATCTCAGTTGGTCTGAAGTTTGTAAAGTGAGACTTTGGAATTGCCGTAGCATGTACACTTGGGGCAACTTCTGGCATATGACAGCCTAGACAAGAGTTGTTATTTCTAGTAATCGGCACCAACCCTTCAACACTGTGAGGGATGAGAGGTGGAGCATTGTCATACGATCTCTCTATCTTTTTTGCCTCTCCAGGAGCGGCTTTTGTATAGCTAACTTGATTTAGCTTTACACCACTTTCGGTTTGAACATTTGATTTTCTTAAACTCAAAGATGCATCACTGACCGAACCATTTGTAGTAGCACAACCGACTACAAAAACTCCCACAGTTATGACACCAAGAGCAATCTTACTCATTTTTTTCATTATTTATTTCTCCTTTATTATCACCATTTTTAACTTTTAAAAAGAAACCAAGAGCATTATCTTCACAAACATCTATACATCGTCCACAATTTGTACACTCTCCTGATGTAACAGGAATAGAGACTTTATCTATCATATGCAAAACTTGTACTTCAGGACAGACAACTTTGCAATTCATGCATCCCGTACATGCTACGCTATCGTGTTTTATTTTCAACAATCTAAATTTACCGATTATCGAGTAAAAACCGCCTAGTGGGCAAATATGTCCGCACCAACCATTTTTCAATACAAAAAGATCGAACAGATATAGTATCGCCATCGTTGCCCAGCCAAATCCCATGCCAAAGATGAGTCCTCTATGGACCATCGAAATTGGTGAAATAAACTCAAATGCACCAATCCCCAAGAAATAGGATATTACTAAGCTAATAAGCAATACCCAATATCTCAATTTTCTGCTTGAGGGCTGTTTTTTTGCAACCATATCAAAGCCAAACTTTCTTCTTGTCCAATTTGCCGCGTCAGTTATGATGTTGACGGGACAAACCCAAGAACAAAAAGCTCTTCCTCCAAAAATCCCGTAAAAGAGCAAGATAATAACTGCTCCAAGTAGAAGATTTGAAGAGATAACGGCTCCTGCTACAAACATTTGAAGCACAGCGTAAGGGTCGCTCAATGGAACAGTTCCTAGAATCGAAGATGAACTAAGATCGCCGCTTAGCATCTTCCATCCGTAGTAATTAGCTCCAAAGTAGAGAAAAAGTATAGACAACTGAACAACTCTTCTTAAGATTAGATATTTTACACTACTCATCTAACAAATCTCCCAAGTTATTTAGTTTATCTATCGCCTTTTTTTGACTTCTCTTTGTGACTGTATGGATCTCTTTCGCTTCTCCTACTCTTTGTTGGTCTTTTTGACTCCAACCTTTTACATAGTGAGTACCGACTCGACCCATAGCAATCTCTCTAGGAAGCACAAAAATGGCAGCTTTTTCAACCACACAAGCCTTTTCACAAAGCCCACAACCTGTACATATATCACTATGAACAACAGGAAGTAAAAATGCATGTTTACCTGTTCTTTTATTCATCTGCATATCTATAGTAAGTGCTTTTCCAAGCAGAGGGCAAGCCCTGTAGCATGCATCACACTGAAGTCCCCAGTAAGCTATACAACTCTCTTTATGAACAACCGCCAAACCCATCTTTGCCTTGTTTATATCTAGTTTTTTACTCTTTTTGTTGGTTAAACTAACCAAATCAAGAGCTCCACTAGGACAAACAGGCACACAAGGTATGTCATCGCACATAAAACAAGGATTCTCTCTAGCTATAAAGTATGGCGTCCCTAGAGGCTTATTGTCCCCTGGGGCTGCAAGTCTGAGAGTCGGATCTTTCGTTCCAACTCTTTTTCCTTTGTCATCGTAGATGATATTGCCATTTCTGTTTCTGCAGGCATCTACACACAACCCGCACTTTATACAAGTTTTTAGAAAATCATCCTCTTTTAGGGCACCGGGAGGTCTGAGCAAAAGTCTATTTGCTTTTGCTTCATCTATATAAGCGCTCCAAGTCAAACCACCAAGGATAGCAAGACCAACATTTCTAGTTGTTCCTAAAAATGCTCTTCTGCTCTCGTTTAGTGGCTGTCTATATGATTTGACTTTTTTTTGTTTGTGATTCACGACTTACTCTTTTTTAAACTTTATATATCTTAACCGCACACTTTTTATAGTCAGTCTGTTTTGACATAGGACAAGTTGCATCTAAGCAGACTTTGTTTATCAAAATCTTCTCATCAAACCAAGGAATAAAAACCAATCCACGAGGTGGTCTGTTTCTTCCTCTTGTTTCAACTCTTGCTCTGACTTTTCCTCTTCTACTCTCTACCCAAGCTAAATCACCTCTTTTGAGACCTTTTTCTTGAGCAGTTTTAGGATTCATATAACATAATGCTTCAGGAACAGCACGGAAAAGCTCAGGCACCCTCATAGTCATCGTACCACTATGCCAATGTTCAAGTACACGACCTGTACATAACCAAGTATCATACTCGCTATCTGGCATCTCTGGTGGATCCATATATGGGCGGGCAAATATCTTAGCTTTGTTTTTAAGTGCTTTTTTACCTCTTGATTTGTCCATACCTGTCAAATTGCCTTGAAATAGATTTTTAGCAATCGGACCATAAAATGCAAACTCTGCATCAGGACCTGCAAAATGTTTAACATAAGGGTCATACTCAGCATTAAATCTCCAAAGAGTCTCTTTACCATTTACAACTGGCCATCTAAGACCTCTAACTCTTTGATAAACATCAAATGGTGCCAAGTCATGTCCGTGACCTCTACCAAAATCTGCATACTCTTCCCATAGGTATTTATGTAAAAAGAAGCCATAACCTTTGAAAACTTTGCCGTCACTTCCTACAACATTTCTCTCATCTCCAAAAACTTCACTATCATCATATCCTCTTTGGATTGGGTCATTTACACGATCTGCTTTGAAAGCTTTTGCTCTGTCATTTGCAAAGAGAACATCAAACATAGTTGTATCACCAGTATATCCCATGGCTCTTGCGGCACCTCTTACATCGGCTAATTTTTTACCGTTTCTAAGTGTATATGGTCCCCAAAGATCATCAACTGTAAATCTCTTTGAAAGCTCAACCCACTGCCAGGTATCGCTCATGGCGTCGCCTACTGGTAAAACTTGTTGTCTCCAGTGTTGGCTCCTTCGCTCAGCATTTCCATAAGCTCCCCATTTTTCATAAATCATAGCACTTGGAAGCACTAAATCTGAAACCATGGCAGAGATTCCCGGATATCCATCACTTGTAACCAAGAAGAAATCTTCTATCTCTCTAGCAGCTTTTAACCAATGTTTTGCGCTAGCACTATCTTGGTAAGCATTACAAACATTTACCCATGCAAATTTTATAAATCTATCCTCTATATCTCTATGGATTTTTATGATGTGTTGATTTCCAACTGGATTTAGTGTGTTTTCTGGTATATGCCATCTTTTTTCAGCTATAACTCTATGTTTTTTAACTTTTACCATCAAGTCAGCAGGAAGTCTGTGACAGAAAGTTCCAACTTCTCTAGCAGTTCCGCAAGCACTTGGCTGTCCTGTTAGTGAGTAAGCACCATTTCCAGGTTTTGCTTGTTTATTTAGTAAAAAGTGAACATTATATGATTGTGTATTTACCCAGCTACCTCTTGTATGCTGATTCATACCCATTGTCCAAAAACTTACGACTTTTCTACCTTTTTCTACATATAGAGCTGCAAGTCTTTTTAATTTTGCTTTATAACCATCCATTGGCTCATCAGGGTCACCTTTTGAAACTTTTGCTACATAATCCAAAGTATAAGGTTCAAGTGATTTTTTATATTCTTCAAAGCTGATATGCCAGTGTTTAAGAGTTCCAGCGGTATTTTTCATCACATCGCCTTCTTTGTAACCAAATGGCTCAAGAGCAGGACCTTCTAATGAACTAACTTTTTTACTCATCTCTTTTTTGATAATTTGCATCTCTTTAGCATCATATCTTCCTGCTTTAAGTGATGGCTCACCGGCTCTTCTCATGCCATATCCTATATTTACTGGACCGGCAGTAAATACGATGTGTTTTTTGATAAAATCCCAATCGATCGCTTCAGGATGATTATATACTATCTCTCTTGCTACAAAGTTCCATAAAAGCATATCTGTTTGGGGTCTAAATATGATAGTATCATCAGCTAAATCGCAAGTCCTATTGGTATATGTCTGAATACTTACAACTTTTACACGATTTGGGTCGCTTAGTTTTCTATCTGTACACCTTGACCATAAAATCGGGTGCATCTCGGCCATATTTGAACCCCATGCTATGATTGTATCAGTCAACTCTATATCATCATAACAACCACTAGGCTCATCTATACCAAAAGTTTGGTAAAAACCAACAACCGCACTTGCCATACAGTGTCTTGCATTTGGATCTATAGCATTACTTCTAAAACCTGCTTTCATCATCTTTTGGGCAGCATATCCCTCCATGATGGTGTATTGACCACTACCAAAAACAGCGACTGCTTCAGGTCCGTTTTTCTTCAAAGCATATCTGATATGTTTTTCCATCTCATCATATGCTCTTTTCCAACTAACAGGTGCAAATCTTCCGTGTTTGTCAAACTCGCCCTTGTCATTCATCCTCAAAAGTGGAGTTGTTAATCTATCGGCACCATACATAATCTTTGCATTAAAATAACCCTTAATACAGTTAAGACCTCTGTTTACCGGAGCTGCTGGGTCTCCTTTGACCGCAACAATCTTTCTGTTTTTACCCTCACCTTTGGTAGCGAGCATAATTCCACAACCTGTTCCACAAAAACGACAGGCTGCTTTATCCCATCTCCATTTATCCTGAGTTGCATCAGCAGCAGCCTGCACTTCAGCAGGAATCGAAATTCCTACAGCAGCAGCCGCGCTAGCAGCAGCAGTTGACTTCAAAAAGTCTCTTCTTGAAAGCGACATTCTTACCTCCTATTAAATTTTATATCGTACAAATAGTACCATTTAATATAGAGGTATTTCTATGACTTAAGTCAAAAAAGGAGTTTATTTTTTATCTATAGTTTCTTTGATTTCAGATATATTACTAAGGTTAGATTTTAACTTTTTTAGCATTTTGGCAACATGCAGAAGATTTTCAGTGGACTCTATGGCTATATCTTCGCTTGCGCTGATTTTTTTATCAAAACTTTTCTTATCTGTTTCATTCAGATCTAGCGTTTCTAGTGCTTCATCGGCATCATCTGAAAGACTCTCTAGTTCCAAAACTGCCTTTTCAGCTTTATCTATAGCATCTTGAGAGTGACTTAGCGCACTATTGACTTTTTGCACAAAAGAGTTGATGTGTTGTGAAACCTCTTTGAACTCATCCTCATTTGTCTCTCTTAGTTTAAAGTTTTTGCTATTTATATCTCTTATGTCGGTCGAGGCTAACATCTTTGCTTTGTCTATAAAATCACGAACATGTAGCATTATCTCTTTTGTTAATAGAAAGCTATATAATATGATGAGAAAACCAAAGGTCAATAAAATAAACTGTATATATATAAAAATTGTATTTTTTTGTTCGCTATAGTCCGTAAATAGCCAAACTGCTTCATCCATTCTATTTAGAACTTTTACATTGTTTTTATAGATATAAGCTGTAAATTTATCTATATTTTTTTGCTCAGATATTAAATCATTTGCATAGCTTTGAAAGTCCTTCCAGTACTCATTTGTAACTTTACAGGCATTGTAAACAACTACATCATTTTTGACTGCATTATCATTTAAAAAGCTCTCTATTGTTTTATTGTATAGATTTTTTGCATTTTCATAGATAAGGTAATCCTCTTCATTTGATGTTCTAAGATACCTTTTTAGAAATAGTCCCATTCTCTGAGATAGCATTCTTTGTCTTCCTGAGAGATCGATATATCTTCCTTGCATTTTGGATTTAACCATCTTTTTCACTATATCATTTGAAAGTGTCAATATTTTGTTGATTCTTATCGTAAAAACTTCCAAATCAGGACTAATTCTCTCTAAATTTCTCTCCAATTCCTGTACACTTCTCTTAAAAGGGATCCATAGTTTCTTGACTTCTTGTAGTTTTTCGGAAATTTTTTTATCCTGTGGTGGATATATACCTTTTGCACTATTTCCACTTATCAAATCCTCTAAAGAGTTCTCAAAAGTACTCATGGCCTCATCTACTATCCTAAAATCTGTGGAGTATTTGAGTATGTCATAAAAAATCTCTTTACTGATTTTTTGCGTAAGCATTCTCTGCTTCCCGGCTATATTTATAATGAGTGCATCTTTTTTTGTTTTCATGTTCATATATATTGAGATTAATATGGTAGCGATCACTATAAGCGTAAGTGAGCCTCCGACTAATTTAAGTTTATTGTTAATTCCTGATGGTCTAATCATCTCTCTCCCCTATGTATAAATCTCTCTTAAATTTTCTCTCTCAAGTACAACTACTTGGCTATTTTCCATTTTTATAATGTTATTTCTTGTCAGTTTTTTTAGTATTCTAGAGAGAGTTTCCGGCTGCATATGCAACATATATGCGATTTCATGTTTTTTTAGAGCATTAAAATCATCTATATCATTATCTATCATATGCGCTACTTTTGCAGTTCCATCAAAAACGATATCGCGACTGATGATACACTGCATCTGCTGAATCATCAAAAATGACTCTCTCATCACAATTTGCATAAGATTTTGATTTTTTTTCATCATATCTTTGAATTTTTTTGCATCAATCGACAATATCTCACTCTCTTGGGTAAACTCTGCATTTGCAAAGCATTGAAGTATAAACTCATCGCAAAGTTTTGAAAGGTCAAATATCAAAGAGTCCTTGGATAGCTTATATAAAAAAATCTCATTATCAAATCTATCTACTTTATAAAACTTTAGTGAGCCCCCTAGTATATAGTAGATAGTTTCTACTTCATCATTTTCATAAAACAGAACATCGCCTTTTGCAAATTTTTTGATTTTGCAAAACTTAGATATCTCTTGCACAACACCCTGTGACAAAGTTTTTAAAAGATGAGAATTTTGAAGTTTTTGAAGCATTATGAGACCTACATCATTTTTTCATATCTTATCATAAAATAATTTAATCATTTATGATATAATGCTTTTCATTAATTCGAAGTTAAATATTGCAAGGAGACCATATTGTTACCTACTGAAGAATCATCAAACTGTTTTCCTAATTTTTTAGTTATTTTATCACTCCCTTTTCTTCTGTTTTGTGCTGCTATTGGAGCATATCTTGGATATATTCCACTAAAAGTTGAAGCTCACACGCTCGTCATTTTAGGGTTTATATTTTTTGTTTTTATCTTTTTCATAAGGCACAATGCAAACTATGCAGCTTGCGGTTTTAGAAATCAATTTTACGATATAGGAGAAAAGCTTCAAGAGTATCTAAATCAAAATTTACTATCTATAAACAATCAAAAAAAATCACTCTCAAATATAGATGAGTTTTTGCAAAAGTATATAGACGGATTTAGAAATGACAACTTTTCATCTATAGCAACGACAGTTTTTCCAATGCTGGGAATTTTAGGTACTTTTATATCTATAGCTATCTCAATGCCTGATTTTTCGGTACAAAGTACAACTGCACTTGACCACGAGATAAGCGTACTTTTAAGTGGTGTCGGAACTGCTTTTTATGCCTCTATTTATGGTATATTTTTATCTCTTTGGTGGATGTTTTTTGAAAAAAGAGGCGTAAGCAAAATCTCAAGAACACTAGAGTACATAAAAACACTCTACTCAAAATATGTATGGAGTCAAAACGAACTAGACAGATACCACTACCAAAACAGACAGATAGAGAATGAAAACTTAGTAACTGCGCTCAAAGAGATATTTACAGCCGACAAAGTCAGAGTCTTAAATGAAGAGTATCTTAGTAACTTTAAAGAGATAATCCAAACAACATCTAGTTCGTTTTCAGACATAACAAAAGATATGAATTTAGCTGCTAGCAAACTAAGTGAAACACTCTCAAATGTCCAATACTCAAGCGAAGCACTGAGTGCTACACAAAATCTAGATGAAACTATCAAAGCCTTTAGCGAAGCTACAAAATCACTTGATACTACAATTTCGAGCGTAGATAAGAAACTAAGCAAAGGCGTAGAAAATTCATTTGAAAAGATAGATGAAGAGATGGCTGGTATAGTAGTAAAACTGGCAGATTTTGCATATCTCTTAGATGGACACAATGAAAAAATACTACAAGATTTGCAAGAGTACCACAAAGAGATACTAAAACAGTTCAAGAGATAAGAGATGATACTTAAAAATAAAAACGAAGATATCACAAATTTTTGGATCTCCTATGCAGACTTGATGGCTGGGCTTCTGTTTGTTTTCATACTTCTCATTGGTGCCATCGTTACAAAATCAATCATACTCAAACACAGCCTTTTATCTAGTGAAAGTACACTTCAAAAGAAAAAAAGTGCGCTTCAGTTAAAAGAGGATGAGATTCAAGATCTCAAAGCTATGCTTTTTCAAAAAAATACTCAACTTAGCTCATTTAGCAACAAAATAGTAATTTTACAATCAATCATAAATGATGCCAATGCTTCACTTTTAGA
>JALSKH010000164.1 GCA_026988975.1 Campylobacteraceae bacterium | reverse complement strand
TTTTGAGGTATCTGTTAAAGAGCTTGTGACTACATAACATCCATCAAGTTGTTCTATTTTAGTTTTCTCTTTTTCATCAATTTCAATAGTTGTTGTAGCTATCTCTTTTGTTTTTAAAACCTCTTCTTTATCTCTGTTAATTGTCTTGACATCACCCTCTTTGCAGGTGATTGTAACAGTTACAAATTTATTCAATTTTAAATCAGATATTTTCTTATCAATATGCTTTTGCAGAGTCGTACTCTTAACTCTATAGTGGGTATTATAGTAATCTCTTTTTTCTTTAATGAATTCTTCTAATCTCTCTAGTTTACTCTCTCTTGTCTCTCGTATCTCATCACGTCTTAGGGGGTTTTGGCGAAGAATATATCGGGTATTATTCTCTATAATCTCTTTGAGGTTCTCATCAAAGAGTGACATCTCTATCTTACTCTCTTTGTTATCTATGAGTGCTTGTATGCTAGGCTTACCTATAGAGGTAATAAAGTCATATCCCATCTCTCTTATTTTTACAATATCTTCACTCTTGATCATACCTCCATCACCTACGATAGTGATGTTTTCAAGATTAAATCTATTTTTGAGTTTATCAAGCTGATCACTAAATGTTTTTACATCATTAGTGTTGCCTTTATAGGTGTGAATACTTATAGCATGAGCATTTTCATCTGTAAGTAGTCCTATGACTATCTGCTTGGTTCCTTGTTTCTTATCTCTATTGTAGCCATAGCTTACAAGTTCACTATCACTATACTCTCCTGTAACATAAGAGCTTGTAACATCATAAAATACTCTCTTTGGAGGATTGTTTTTATAGTAAGATTTAAAGAGTTTATTTTCTATTATTTCTTGATTGTCGTACATGTAATCTAAGCCAAGATAGATGGTTTTTTTATTTAGCTTCTCTTTGGCTTCTTCATCCAATTCTAGCAAATCTAAAATCTTATCTTCATCTTTTGCCCATGCTAGTGCCTGGAGTCTACTGCTTTGGAGTGTTATTCTTGTAGCTATAAGCATCAGTGCAATTTTTGCTTCAAATGTTTTACCAAAGACTTTTAGCATACCTAGCATATTCATAAGAAACACAATCACAAATGTTAATCCTACTGTTTTTCCTTGACTCTGCTTATCTGCTGTAACAACAATACCGTTTTTATTTTTTAATGCTGCAGTTATCGCTTCAACTTGCTCTTTAGGTTGATTGGTTAAATTTAAAAGCGTTCTTGTCTTAACCTTACCATCTTCTCTATAACTCTCTCTTAAAAGAATCTGTTCGTGATAGGTATCTTTATATTTTTTTCTTGTGATTGCTATGTACATTACTCTTCCGTTTTTAAATTATATGTGATTATAGCCTAAAATAGGAAATATGTCAAGAAATTCCGTGCCTATATTTTTTGTAAAAAATGAGTGAATGTCCTATTGAAAAGGGGTTGTGGGGGATTTTGGTGGAGAATGTTCGATGTAAAGCTAAAAATATGTCAAATTGTCATATAATTGCAAATATAAAACTAAAAGGAAGGTACGATGAAAGCTTTTTTAGACATTATAGAGGGTATAAAAGACATAGTCTCTGAAGATTTTCCAGG
>JALSKH010000163.1 GCA_026988975.1 Campylobacteraceae bacterium | reverse complement strand
TAAATATCGAAGAGTTGGCAAAACTGTGAAGGAGTTAGGTACGAATGGGTAAGATCCGTATACATGAGATAGCAAAAGAGCTAGGAATCACTAGCAAAGAGACGCTTGAAAAAGCGATAGAGATGGGATTTGAGGTAAAAGCACCATCTAGTGGAGTAACATTGGAAGAGGCTGAATCTCTCGCAAATTATATTTTGACAGGAGAGAAAGCAGTTCCCCAAAAAGAAGAAAAAAAAGAGGAAGCTGTCAAAAAGAGTAAGCCAAAAGCTAAAGAAAAACCTACTGCTGCAAAAAAGAGACAAGAGAGTAAGCCAAAGAAGAATGAAGAAGCTAAACAAGAGACCAAAACTTCACAAAAGCCAAAAGAGACAAAAAAGCCTGAGATAGAAGAAGCTGACACTAAAGAATCCAAGACTAAAATTTTAGAGACTTCAGAAGTAGAGAAAACGCAGAAACCTCAAAAAGAGAAGATAGATGAACCAGCTGTTAAAAAAGTAGAAACAAAAAAAGTAGAAACAAAAAAAGTAGAAACAAAAAAAGAGACTATCAAAGAGAGTGTAGAGCCTGTTGAAAAAACTATAAAAGATGTTAAAACAGAAATAAAAACAGAAGAAAAAAGTGAGCCTAAAAAAGTAGAAGAGAAAGTTTCGCTATCTGCAAATGTTAGAAAAAGAAGAGGCTTGGTGATAGTCAAGAAGAAGAGAAGAAAAGTGACCCAAAAGGAGGAGATTAAAAAACTTTTTAGCGATGATGATGTAAAGTCAGCTCTTAAGTCCTCTTATCAGAGCATAAAAAAAGCCCCTACAATGGAGTCAGTGTTTGGCAATGCAAGCGATAGCAAGAAGAAGAAAAAAGCTAAAAAAACAGGTGCAAAAAGCGGACAAACTCAAAAGAGAAGCATTGAATTAGATGTGCAAATGAGAGATATTTCAACAGAACTTGAAGAGGAGATGGTTGTATTACCTGACTTTAGCGTTAAGCCAGAAGTTAAAGTGGAGCAAAGAAAAAAGATAGACCCTTCAAGAATGAAAACTACAAAAAAATCCAGCTTTTTAAATCATGGTATAAAAAGACAAACTAAAAAAAGACGAAGAAGAAGAGTAGAAGACAAAGTTTCTGAAATTGTAAGTTCTATTGAGATTCCCGAAGATATAAGGGTATATGAGTTTGCAGAGAAGATAAACAAACCTTTAGGTGAAGTCATAAAAGAACTTTTCACTCTAGGGGTAATGGTAACTAAAAATGACTTCTTAGACAAAGATGCTATTGAAATCTTAGCTGACTCATTTGATTTGGATGTCACAACAATAGATGAGCAAGAAGAGTTTGACTATGAAAAAGAGTATGAAAAAGAGGTGGATGTTGATGCCATAGAGAGAACACCGGTAGTTACCATCATGGGACATGTTGACCATGGTAAAACATCACTGCTAGATTATATAAGAAGTTCAAAAGTAGCAACAGGAGAAGCCGGCGGAATCACGCAGCATGTTGGTGCGTATATGGTAGAAAAAAGTGGGAAAAATGTAACATTCATAGATACTCCAGGTCACGAAGCATTTACTGAGATGAGATCTCGTGGTGCGCAAGTTACAGATATTGTTATCATTGTTGTAGCTGCCGATGATGGAGTAATGCCTCAAACAAAAGAGGCGATTGAGCACTCAAAAGCAGCGGGTGTTCCTATGGTGATAGCAGTCAATAAAATGGATAAGGAAGGGGCAAATCCTGATCTTGTTAAATCTCAATTAGCAGAGATAGGTGTAACACCGGTTGATTGGGGTGGGGAGCATGAGTTTGTCCATATAAGTGCAAAAACAGGAGAAGGAATAGATGAACTTTTAGAGGTTTTACTGCTTCAAGCAGAGCTTCTAGAGTTAAAAGCAAATCCAGACAAAGATGCTAAAGCAACTGTTGTTGAGAGTTCTGTCGAAAAAGGTAGAGGTACAGTCTCAACTGTTGTTGTTCAAAATGGAACACTAAGAGTCGGAGATACTGTGGTAGCTGGAGTTGCTTATGGTAAAGTAAAAGCTTTGATGGATGATGAGGGCAAGGCTATAAAAGAGGCAAAACCAGGTGAACCAGTTGTTGTTCTCGGACTTAGTACCGTTCCGTTGGCAGGCGAAAAACTTGTCAAAGTCGCAACAGATAAGATAGCAAGAGAGTATGCAAAGAAAAGAGCAGAATATCTAAGACAAAGAGAGTTGTCAAAATCAACAAAAGTAACCATAGATGACTTAAGTTCTATGATAGCAGAGGGAGCACTCAAAAGTCTTCCTGTTATCATCAAAGCTGATGTTGGCGGTTCACTCGAAGCGATAAAAGGCTCACTACTTAAGATAAAGACAGATGAGACAAAGATAGATATCATAAGTTCCGGAATTGGTGGCATTACAGAAAATGATATAGCATTGGCAAGTGCAAGTGAAAATTGCATCATTTTAGGTTTCAATGTCAGACCAACAGGAAGTGTAAAAGAGAAAGCTAAAAGCAGTGGCGTTGAGATAAAAACTTATAATGTTATATATGACTTGATAGATGATGTAAAAGATTTGATAGCAGGTATGTTAAGTCCGGTTATAAGAGAAGAAAATATCGGACAAGCTCAAGTCAGAGAAGTATTTGTAGTGCCAAAAATCGGAGCGATTGCAGGATGTATTGTAACTGATGGTGTTATAAACAGAGGTGTAAAAGTCAGATTGATTAGAGATGGTGTCATCATATATGAAAGTACAGTTTCCTCACTTAAAAGATTTAAAGATGATGTAAAAGAGGTAGCTAAGGGATATGAGTGCGGTATAGGTATAGAGGGATACCACGATATCAAAGAGGGTGACTTTATAGAGAGCTTTAAAGAAGTGCAAGAGAAAGCTACACTCTAGGAGATTGGTATGCCCAAAAGTATAAAGATTCAACGAACCCAAAGTGTCTTAAGAGAGCTACTGCCAGAAGCTTTGGCAACCCTAAATGATCCTATGCTTAGTGGACTTTGTGTCGTAGATGTGAACTGTAGTCGAGGCAAATATGATGCCGAGGTTTATCTTGATGAGATGGCTTTGGATGATGAGGAAAAAAAGTATGTTTTGACTCATCTTAAAAAGGTCAATAGGCATTTACAAAACTACTGCTTAGAGGCTGAGGGTTGGTTTAGATGTCCAAATTTTCATTTTAAATTCGATACAAGTCTAAAAGAGATAAACAAAATGGACAAATTATTTGAGAAGATAGAGAGCGAGTTAGGAAAGAGTAGCAGTGCAGAGCATTAAAAATATAATAAGAGACAATGGTGCGCAATTTTACGATAGTGAAGTCGTAAGTGAAAATGGAAACAAGATTTTTAGAGTCTATATAACTGCGAGAGATGGCGTAAATCTTGATATGTGTGCAAAAATATCTCGCATAATCTCACCTATTTTAGATTTGGAACCACCTGTAAATGGAGCTTATATGCTAGAAGTAAGCTCTCCGGGAATAGAGAGAAGTTTAAAAAAAGATGAGCATTTTAGAGGCAGCATTGGTGAAAATATAAAAGTAAAACTTATAAATACAGATAAAATAATCGGCAAATTAAACTCATTTAATGGAGAAGCTTTAGAAATCATCGAAGAAGATGGCGAGCAGACGAAAGTAAAACTAGAAGATATAGATAAGGCAAGAACTTATTACAAATGGTAGATGACAATCTCTTGATGAATTTAGCTGTTAAAAAAGCTTGGCAATATCAAGGGCTTACATATCCAAATCCTGCAGTCGGAGCAGTTGTCAGCGATGACAGAGGCATTATTTACTCTTGCGAAGCACACAAAAAAGCTGGATCTCCCCACGCTGAAGTAGAAGCTATCAAAGAGGCTTTCATAAAACTTATAGATGATAAAAAGATAAAAAAAATACAAAATTCAGCTGATATACACAAATATCTCATAAAAAATCATAACTCAATCTTTAAAAATCTTACTCTACATGTAACGCTTGAGCCTTGCAATCATCAAGGTAAAACTCCACCATGTTCACATCTTATCAAAGAGTTAGGTTTCAAAAGAGTTGTTATAGGGGTAAAAGACCCAAACAAAGAAGCAAGCGGTGGCTTAGAATATCTAAGAGAAAATGGCATACAAACCGAACTGTTAGAAGGCTCAAAAGAGTGTGAAGATTTGCTTTTACCATTTACAAAATGGCAAAAGCAAAATTTTGTATTTTTCAAAATAGCCATGAGCCTAAACGGCGTCATAGATGGTGGTATCATAACAGGCAAACGCTCAAGAGAGTTAGTACACAGGTTTAGAGATAGATGCGATCTTCTAGTCATAGGTGGAAATACTGTTAGAATAGACAGACCAATACTAGATGCAAGATTTTGTGATGGAGTAGCGCCAGATATCTTAATCTACTCAAGAAAAGAAGAGTTTGACAGAACCATCCCTCTTTTTAATGTAAAAGGCAGGAAAGTTCACATCTCAGATAGTCTAAATCTGCTAAAAAATTACAAAAATGTTATGATAGAGGGCGGTGAAGGAATGCTAAAAGCAACAAAAGATATAGTAGATTTATATGCGATATTTCGTTCACCAAATTTCAAAACAGGTAAAGCCCCACAAATCAATATAAATTTAGAATGCATATCAGCAACAACAAATAGAGATGTTTTATCTTGGTATAGAGTGTTTTGAATGATAAAATCGTAATAAGTTTGATAAGCGAGAAAAACTGAACTTAAATCTTATTAAAATGCTAAACTAGGACTAAGTAAATTCCCAACATTTATGTGTTATAATAATCATAATTTAAGATAAGAAAAAGGAGAGTGAGTGAAAAAAAAGTTTTTCTAAGTTGCGTTACAGCATCACTAATTTTTACTAGTGGGCATGCTATGTCTCAAGATATTGTTATTGCTGATAACAATACCACGGGTGTAATTTTACAAGAATATCAAGGTTTGAATATCACATCTACAGGAAGTATTGAAAATAATAATCTTCTAACAGCTGTTGATTCTAACAGTTCTTATCATATTAATAATTCAGGTAAAATTATTATACACAGCGATAGTAATAGTAGTGTAGTTATGGGTATTAAGCAAAATATCAATATGTCTGGTGATATTGTTAATACTGGAAGTATTGATATCTCTGATAGCAATATTAGTTCTGTAGTTGGTATAAATGAAAATGTTATTTATTCTCCATCTGAAACAACGGATATTAATAATAGCATCTATAATTTAGGTAAGATTGTAACCAATAGTTCAAATGCCTCTGCTGTTGGCATATCGATAGGTTCGCTTGATTTCAAAGATGATACCATTTATCTAAATAATAATATTGGTAATATTAATGGAAATGTAATTAATAGTGGCAATATTGTAGCAAATGGCAAGAAGGTTGCTGTTGGCATATTAGAATTTTCCAACGGTAATGATAGCAGTGGAGATATTGAAAACTCTGGTAAGATTTCTGTGGATGGAAATAAAACAGCCATCGGTATATATCGAGGTAGTGATGGAAATATGAGCGGAGATATTATCAATTCAGGAATTATTACAGTTACGGGTAAAGGTCAATATACTATAGGTATAGCTGAATTAGGATATGATCTAAGCAATGCTAATATTATAAATTCAGGTACTATAACAGCACCCGTAGCACTTTGGGTAGATGGTAATAGTAATGGTTATGGTTATGGAAGTACCATCTCAAATAGTGGCACAATAAATACCAATATGATTGCAACACCATATTCAACTCTAACAAACTCAGGAACCATAAACCTCCACGGAACACAAACATCATACATAGGCACATTTACTCAAACAGCAAGTGGAACACTAAGCATCGATGCAAATATATCAGCTGATGGCAATGCTGCCAATCCAACAATACAAGCAACTAATGCTACTTTAGCAGATGGAAGCACAATCCATGTAAATGTTATATCAGATAGTTCTACTACCACACACTCTTTTTTAGATAATAACGGAACTGTAACTAATGTTATCACTTCAGAGGGCACAATAGACACCAATACCTCAAAACTAAACATTACGGATAGTTCCCCAATATTGGACTTCAAAGCTTTTACGAATGACACAAATACAACTACAACTCTAAACCTAAAAGCTATCAAAGCTGCTACTGTCTCCCCTGCAGATTCTCCTCTAATCCCAACAGTTGCACCAACAGTTAATATGCAGGTATTAAATGTATTAAATACTGTAATTCAAACTAGACAAAATAATTCAAGAGGAATGGGTTCAGGAGATACAGCATTTAAAGATAAACACTTATGGATAAAACCATTTGGAGCTTACTCTAAACAAGATGATAAAGATGGTAAATATGGCTTCGATGCCCATACTTATGGAGTAGGTATAGGGACTGATGGAGAGTACAAACAAGGCAATAGAGCAGGTCTTGCATTTTTCTACTCAAATACGGATTTAGATGTCAATCATGTTTCTCAAAGTAACTCTATGGATGCATATAATATCATGGCTTATGGAAGCAACCCTATATTTGACGATAAAACAATGCTATTTTATCAAGCAGGATTTGGATGGCAAAAAAACCACTCAAAAAGATATGCCTCTTTAGTAGGAAAAATAGCAACAGCAGACTATACTTCCAAAACTTACTATATCCAGGCAAAAGTCGCAAGAAGTTATGCTTTAAATGATAAACTTACATTAGTCCCTGCCATAAAAGGATCATACAGACATTTTAGAACTCCTTCTTATGCAGAATCAGGAGCAGGTAGTTTAAATAATTTAAGTGTTCAAAGCAATAGCACTTCCCAAACTTTACTTGGAGCATCAACAGATTTAAATTATAAGATAAATGACACTACAACATTTATCTCAAATCTAGCACTAAATTACGACTTTAACAATAACAAACAAAGTGTAAATGCTTTCTTCGTAGGAACTCCAAATCTAACTTTCAATACACAAGGTATAAAAAACAGTGCATTTGGATATGAACTAGGTTTAGGAGTATCAAAACAGTTGAAGAAAAACTTAACATTTAATGTAAAATACGACTTAAGCGCAAGAGGAAGCAACTTCATAGACCATGCCCTAATGGCTAAGTTTAGATGGACTTTTTAAGCTCTACATGTATAAGGGCTTTATTCTTATACTAATCATCTCTTTCTTGGGTGGGTGCGGTTACATTGTGCCTACTCCAAAAGAGAGGTTTGCCACACTAAAACAACTGACAAATAGAGGGGATTTGCAAAGGCAAATCTTTACAACTAAACTTTTTAATATATATAGCGTTCATAAAGATTTTTCTACATGTAGAGATAGTATAATGGATGTATATATAGAGGGAGATGGCTTAGCTTGGGAAACTTCCACTAAAATCTCGACAAATCCAACACCCATAAATCCGTTAGGATTAAAACTATTTTTACAAGATTCTCATAAATGCTCCATTTACCTCGCTCGTCCTTGTCAGTATATAAATAGCTCCACATGTAGGACAAAGTATTGGACTAGTCATAGATTTTCAGCCACAGTTACAGAGAGTTTTAACGAAGTGTTAAATAGGATAAAAAGTAAGTATAAGATTTCATCTTTTAAACTTTTTGGATATTCTGGAGGTGGAGCAGTTGGGGCACTTTTGGCTGTTAGTAGAGATGACATCTCTACTCTTATAACTATAGCAGGGAACCTTGATATAAGATATTGGACAAAAGAGCACTATCTTACACCGCTAAATGGCTCTCTAAATCCAGCAGATTTTACAGAAAAATTAAGTAAAATAAAACAGATACATTTGATTGGCGGGAGAGATAATATAGTTGGTGTAAAAGTCTTCAAATCCTATCTTGAGAGATTTAAAGACAAAAGCAAGATAAAGTACAAAGTGTTTGATGATTTTAATCATCACCGTGGATGGATTAAGGATTGGAAGAAAATTTTAAAGGATTTGGATGAACAAACAAAATATCAGTTTTAATTACTCAGTTAATTTAGTAGGGATTTTAAAACAGCTTAGATGTACTATTGTCATGAGTACATATCAATCAGGAAAATTGATGATAATAGGAGAGCATCAAGACAAGATAGACATAAGATATAAGAATTTTCCAAGACCTATGGGAATGTACTCAAAAAAAAATACTATATGGGCAGGTTTAGGACATGGTATATGGGAGTTTCACAATTTCTCAGATACTCTTAAAAGTAGAGGTTTTGATGCTTGCTATTTGCCTACGGATATATATATCACAGGAGATATAGATATACATGAGATGGAGTATTCTAAAGATAAATTGTATTTTGTAAATACTAAGTTTTCCTGCTTATGTATAAAAGATCCAACTTGTAGTTTTAAGCCCATATGGAAGCCAAAATTTATATCTATACTTCAACCAACAGACAAGTGTCATTTGAATGGATTTTGCACTAGAGATGGAGAGCCTAGATATGCAAGTGCATTAGGAACAGGAGATGAGGCAATCAGTTGGAGAAAAAATAAGGCAAATGGCGGAGTTTTGATAGACATAAAGACAGATAAAATTTTAGTAAAAAACCTATGTATGCCCCACTCTCCACGCTGGTATAAAGATAAATTGTGGTTTTTAGAATCAGGCAGAGGCAGTTTGTCGTATTTAGATTTGGCAAGAAGAGAAGTTAAGGAAGTTGTAAAAGTACCTGGTTTTACAAGAGGCATACAATTTTTAGGTGACTTTGCTTTTATAGGGGTTTCAAAAGTGCGAGAGAGTGCTACTTTTAGTGGGCTTCCTATCACAAAACTTCCTAAAAGGGTTTGTGGCATATGGATTGTTGATATAAGCAGAGGTGAAATAGTCTCATTTATAGAGTTTGCAGAAGGTATTGATGAAATCTTTGCTATAAATATTTTACCTCATGAGCATATGGAGATTTTTGACCAAGAAAATGAACTATCTCATTCAAATTATCTGGTTCATCCTGAAGATGTTAATTTTGTCAAAATGCCAGAAACTCCGATGGAGTTAGCAGCACCACATTTTGATAAAGGAAATGATTTATATACTGCAAATAAAAAGGAAGAAGCTATCAAAGAGTTTCAAAAAGCATTGGAGATACAAGAGGACTATCTACCAGCAACATTCAATATTGCGATCGCATTGGGAGATCTAGGAAGATTTGATGAAGCCCTTAAAACTATACTAGATGTTGTAGAAAAAGATGCTTCTATATGCGAATCATATAACTCCTTGGGGTATATTTACTACAAAAAAGGAGACTATATTAAAGCAAAAGAGAGTTTTGTAAAAGCACTGGAAATAAATCCAAAGTATGAACAAGCAAAAAATTCACTTAATATTCTAGAAAAAGAGATGGAGTAAAATGGCTAAAAATACGACTTGGCACAATCACAAAATAGATAAAGAAAAGCGTAAAAAAAGAGCAAATCAAAAACCTTGTATTTTATGGTTTACAGGACTTAGCGCAAGTGGCAAATCAACCATAGCAAATGCTCTTGAAGAGATGCTGTATGAAAATGGAAATGTAACATACTTGCTTGATGGCGACAATGTGAGACATGGATTAAACAAAGATTTGGGCTTTGATAAAAATTCTCGCATAGAAAACATAAGACGAATTGGAGAAGTTGCAAAGCTCTTTGTTGATAGTGGACATATAGTGCTTTGTGCATTTATTTCTCCATTTGCGAGTGATAGAAATATGGCAAGAAGTTTGGTCGAATATGGAGAGTTTATAGAGATTTTTATAGACACTCCATTAGAGATTTGTGAACAAAGGGATCCAAAGGGACTCTATAAAAAAGCCAGAAACGGTGCAATTCAAAATTTTACTGGCATTGACTCCAAATATGAGCCGCCTATAAAACCAGAAATTCATATAAAAAACAGTGATACAACTGTAGAAAAAGCTTGTGAAACGATTATAAATTATCTTTTGGAAAATAATTATATAGGAAATCAAAATTTAAAGATTACAGGCCGTCTTATCTCCAAAAAAAAGCTGTCATATCTAAGTCAACTTGAAGCAGAGTCTATACATATCATAAGAGAAGTAGCAGCAGAATTTAAAAATCCAGCGATGTTATACAGCATGGGTAAAGATAGCTCGGTTATGTTACATCTTGCTCAAAAAGCTTTTTATCCTGCTATCCCACCGTTTCCCCTCGTGCATGTTGACACTATGTGGAAATTTCATGAGATGATAGAGTTTAGAGACAAGCGTGTTAAAGAAGTAGGAATGGAACTTGTAACCTATGTTAATCCTAAAGGGAGAGATATGAATATTTCACCTTTTAAAAATGGCTCCGTACTTCATACTGAAATTATGAAGACTGAGGGTTTAAAACAGATGCTAAATCTTTATAATTTTGACGCTATACTTACAGGGGCAAGAAGAGATGAGGAAAAGAGTAGAGCAAAAGAAAGAATTTTTTCATTTAGAGATAAAAACCATCATTGGTATCCGAAAAAACAGAGACCGGAACTATGGAATATATACAATACAAGGCACAAAAAAGGTGAATCTATAAGGGTTTTTCCAATGTCTAATTGGACTGAATTAGATATATGGCAATATATATATGTGGAAAATATACCAATAGTTCCACTCTATTTTGCTAAAGAGAGGGAAGTAGTGGATTATGAAGGAGTGAAGATATTGGTAGATGATGATAGGGTTCCTATCAATCTTAGACAAAAATCAAAAAAGGAGATGGTTAGATTTAGAACTTTAGGATGTTATCCACTGACAGGTGCAATCAAATCAAATGCAACTACTTTGCCACAGATTTTAGACGAGATGAAAAATTACACCACAAGCGAGAGAGAGGGCAGAGTTATTGATAACGATAGCAATGCTGATATGGAGACAAAAAAGCAAGAGGGGTATTTTTAATGCCTGATTTAAAAAGATATAATAATAAAGAAATGCTGAGATTAGTCACTTGTGGCAGTGTTGATGATGGCAAATCAACGCTGATAGGAAGGCTACTATATGATAGTAAAAATGTTCCAAAAGATCAGTTAGATGCTGTGAATAAAGATAGTAAAAGGTTTGGGACAACTGGCAGTGAGATTGATCTAGCACTACTAGTTGATGGCTTACATAGCGAGAGAGAACAGGGTATCACTATAGATGTTGCATATAGATATTTTTCAACACAAAAAAGAAAATTTATCATTGCTGATACTCCAGGACACGAGCAGTACACAAGAAATATGGCGACAGGAGCTAGCAATGCAGATTTGGCTCTAATTATAATAGATGTGAAAAAAGGTATTTCACTGCAAACAAAAAGACATATATTTATTGTATCTCTTCTTGGAATTAAAAATATTATAGTTGTTATAAATAAAATGGATTTGGTTGATTATTCTCAAGATAGACTTGAAGAGGCGAAAAATGAGTTTAAAAAGGTCATTTCAAGTATGCAAAATAGTGATATCGCATATGACTATCTGCCTATATCTGCATTAAAAGGCGATAATGTTTTTAATAAATCAAACAATATGCCTTGGTATAAAGGAAAAACACTTATAAAACTACTA